>CASECK010000158.1 GCA_949286295.1 uncultured bacterium
GTGTGCTGGAGCGGGGATGAGCCCTTTGCAAGGAGGGCGCCGGCCGTAAGCTGCCCCTTTTGTGGAAAAGAGATGCGGCCAGGGCCGGCGCGGAAGGAAACAAACAGCCAGACAGTGGGACAAAAGAAGGGGCAAGGGCCCGAGGAAGTGGTGACGGTGAAACTGGTATTGGCCAGCAAGAACGAGAAGAAACTGGTGGAGCTGCGGGATATCCTGTCCCGGCTGGGCGTCCAGGTGTGCTCGGAGGCGGAAGCCGGGGTGGACGTGGAGGTGGAGGAGACCGGGACCACCTTTGAGGAGAACTCCCTGCTCAAGGCCAGGGCGGTGATGCAGGCCAGCGGCCTGCCCGCCGTCGCCGACGACTCCGGCCTGTGCGTGGACGCCCTGAACGGCGCGCCGGGGGTGTACTCCGCCCGGTACGGAGGGGAGGGCCTGGACGACGCGGGCCGCACCCGCCTGCTGCTGGAGAATATGAAAGGCCAGATGCCCCGCACGGCCAGGTTTGTGTCGGTGATCACCTGCTGCTTCCCCAACGGGGATGTGATTTCCGCCCGGGGGGAGTGCGAGGGCACGGTGGCCTTCGCCCCGCAGGGGGAGGGGGGCTTTGGCTATGACCCGGTCTTTTTCCTGCCGGAGCGGAAAAAGACCTTTGCCCAGCTGACGGCGCAGGAGAAAAACGCCATCTCCCACCGGGGCAGGGCGCTGGAGGCCTTTCAGGCCAAGCTGAAGGAGTATTTGAACCAATAAGCGCCCGGGCCGCCGCCCGGCACACCATGGAGTGAGGAGGCAGGCGGGGAGGACCCCGCCGGGGAAACGATGGATTTGACAAGCAAGCAGCGGGCCCAGCTTCGGGCCCTGGCCAACGGAATTGACACCATTTTGATTGTGGGCAAAGACGGCGTGGGGGAGAACCTGGTGAAGCAGGCCAACGACGCGCTGGAGGCCCGGGAGCTCATTAAGGGCCGGGTGCTGGAGAACTCCATGCTCTCCCCCCGCCAGGCGGCCGAGCAGCTGGCCCCCCTGACCCGCAGCGAGGTGGTGCAGGTCATTGGAACAAAATTTGTATTGTATCGTCCAAGCCATAAAAAGGACAAGAAGGACAAGATTGTGCTGGTGGGCGGCAAGGGGCAGAGGTGACAGAGTTTGCTCCGGCCAGCCGCCCCAGGGCGGCCGGACCCTGGAGCATGGGATATCATAATGCAAGGCGGTGTCTGGTATGAAGATTGGCATCTACGGCGGGACCTTTAACCCGCCCCACCTGGGACACCTGGCGGCGGCCCGGGCGGCCGTCGGGGCGCTGGAGCTGGACAAGCTGCTCCTGGTGCCCGACGCCATCCCCCCCCACAAGCCCCTGCCCGAGGGCACCCCAGGCCCGGAGCACCGGCTGGCCATGGCGGAGAAGATGGCCGACGCGCTGCTGATGCCCGGGACGGCGGAGGCCTCTGACATAGAGCTGCGCCGGGCGGGGAAGAGCTTTACCGCCGACACCCTGGCCCGGGTGCGCGGGCAGTATCCGGACGCCCAGCTGTGGCTGCTGGTGGGCACGGATATGTTCCTGACCCTCCACCAGTGGAGCCGGCCGGAGGAGATTTTGAGCCTGGCGGGCATCTGCGCCTTTGGCCGGGCGGAGGGGGAGGACGAGAGCCTATTTTCCGCCCAGCGGGACCGGCTGGAGGGGCTGTATCCCGGCGCACGGGTCCGCGTCATCCCCCTGCCCGGCGTGGTGGACATCTCCTCCACCCGCCTGCGGGAGCTGCTGCCCCGGGGAGAGGGGCGGGAGTATCTGCACCCGTCGGTCTACGGCTCTATCCTGATGCACGGGCTGTACGGCGTCCGCAGGAATCTGAAGGAGCTGGAGCTGCCCGAGCTGAGGGCCTGCGCCTACTCCATGATGCGGGAGAAGCGGGTGGCGCACGTCCAGGGCGTGGAGGAGGAGGCCGCCCGGCTGGCCCGGCGCTGGGGGGCGGACGAGAGCATGGCCCGCCGGGCGGGCATCCTCCACGACTGCACCAAGTATCTGGAGCTGGAGCCGCAGCTGGCCCTGTGCCGGCAGTATGGGGTGGAGCTGGACGAGCTGGAGCGGCGGGCGGTGAAGCTGCTCCACGCCAAGACCGGCGCCTGCATTGCCCGGGCGGTGTTCGGCCAGCCGGAGCAGGTGTGCCAGGCCATCTTCTGGCACACCACCGCCCGGGAGGACATGAGCCTGCTGGAGAAGATTTTGTATGTGGCCGACTATATGGAGCCAAACCGGAACTTCGACGGGGTGGAGCGGCTGCGCCGGCTGGCCTATGCCGACCTGGACCAGGCGCTGCTGGCCGGGGTGGAGACCACCATTCAGGAGATGCGGGAGCGGGAACTGCCCGTCCATCAAAGCACGCTCCGGGCCAGGGACTGGCTTTTGGAGCAGGGCGTGCGCATAGCAGAGGACTGAGACATCCATGAGGGAACAACAAGGTAAACACGGGAAACGGGCGGCCGGCCGCCGCCCATCCGCCCTGAGCCGCTATTGGGCCCAGCACCGGGCCTGGGTGGCGGGGCTGAGCCGGGGGCAGAGAATACGCTACCGCCTGTTCCAGGCGCTGGTGGCGGTGTGCGCCGTCATCGTCGCGCTCTTTCTGGCCCTGCGCGCCTGGATTACCCTGCCCCAGGTGCCCGACTACACCGGACAGACCGGGCAGGAGGGACAGGAGGACGGGCCGCTGGTTTTCGACGGGGCGCAGCTGCCCGAGGTGGCCCGCACCGGCCGCAGGGACGGGGTGTACACCTTCCTGGTGGCCGGTCTGGACCAGGTGAGCAGCTCGACCGACACCATGCTGCTGGTGACCTATGACACCAAAGAAAAGACGGTCAACGCCATCAGCCTGCTCCGGGACACCATGATTAACACCTCCCGCCCGAGAGGGGCCCAGAAGCGGCTGAACACCGTGTACAACGTGAGCCGGGGGTCCCGGGACCTGCCCGAGGCGGAGCGGGTGAAAAACGGGATGACCGGGCTGAAGCAAGAGGTGAGCAAGCTGACCGGGATTTACCCGGACTTCTATGTGCTGGTGGAGTGGGAGGCCATCGGGGAGCTGGTGGACGCCATCGGCGGGGTATGGTTCGAGGTCCCCTTTGACATGGACTATGACGACGACACCCCGGGCCAGGAGCTGCACATCCACCAGCAGGCGGGCTACCGCCTGCTGAGCGGCCGGGACGCCATGGAGGTCATCCGCTTCCGGAAGGGGGGCGGCGTCTCCCTGGGGGACGCGGGGCGCACCGAGATTCAGCGGGACTTTCTGGCCGCCACCCTCAAGCAGTGCATGAAACCGGAGATTTTGCTGAAAATCCCCACGCTGGCGGAGATTTTTGCCCAAAATGTGTCCACGGACCTGACGGTGGGCAACATCATCGCCTTTGCCCAGCTGGCCATCGGTATGGACGTGGAACAGGACGTGAAGTTTGTCTCCATGCCCTACTACAATCTGCCCCTGTATGACGGGGCCGCTCTGGTGGCCCCCTCCCAGGACGAGCTGCTGGAGGTGCTCAACGACGGGCTGAACCCCTATAAGGCGCCCATCCAGGCCAGCGATTTGCAGCTGATGTACCGCAACAGCGACGGCAGCTACGGCGTCACCAACGCCACCCTGCTGGACAGCAGCATGGCAAGGCCGCCTGTGGTGGAACCGGAGGAGCCGGAGGAGCCAGAGGAACCGGAGCAGCCGGAACAGCCCCAGGAGCCGGGGATACCCGGCGACCCGGTGGACCCTGGAACGGGCGCCGGCTCCGGGACGGGGGACGGCCCTGGCACGGACGTGGACCCTGGGACGGGGGACGACTCTGGGACAGGAGCTGGCCCTGGGACGGATGTGGACCCCGGGACGGGGGGTGACCCGGTGGACCCCGGGGATTCGGGAGAGCCCGGCGGCCCGGTGATTGGGGATGACCCGGTGATTGCAGATGACCCGGTCATTGCGGGCGACCCGGTAAATCCGGGCACCGGGGAGGAGCTGGGCACGGGGGACGTGGCCGGTGTGTTCCCCGAGCTGGGCGGACTGACCGCCGGGGAGCTGCCCGCGGCCTGACCAGGCGGCGGAAGAAGAAAGAAGAGGAGGACAGACAGATGGAGTCATATCAGATTGCCGTGGCCCTGGCCCGGGCGCTGGACGGAAAGAAGGGACAGGACATCCGGGTGCTGCGCACCGAGGAGCTGACCACCCTGGCGGACTATTTCGTGCTGTGCACCGCCACCTCCAACACCCAGGTCAAGGCCATGTCCGACGCCTGCGAGGAGGCGGCGGAGAAGCTGGGCGAGCGGGCCCATCACATCGAGGGGCACCGGGACGGCACCTGGCTGCTGATGGATTTTTCCAGCGTGGTGGTCCACGTGTTCACCGACGAGGCCAGAAAGTTCTATGACCTGGAGCGGCTGTGGGGCGACGCGCAGGAGATGGAGCTGGCCGGCGTGCTGCGCCCGGAGGAGAGATAACAAAACGCTCTGGCATGGGGTCCATGCCAGAGCGTTTTTCTTATGTGCCCTGGATGATTCGCAGGGCCCTGCGGCGGTTTTCCACCCGGCTGACCGTCTGGCTGCCGCCAAATTCCCCGTCGATGGTCCAGGGGATGGGCTGGTCGCAGGAGAACACCAGGCGGCTGGCCTGAAACTGGACCAGCGCCCCCCCGTCCGCCGGGGAGAGGTTGATGAGCGCCTGCAGGCCGTTGGCCAGGTCGGCCAGGCTCAGGGGCTTTTTGACCAGCGTGACCTCGAACAGGCCGTCGTCCAGCACCACCTGCTCGCTCTTGGGGAGCTTCATGCCGCCGATGGACAGGGAGTTGGCCACCATGCCGAAAAAGAAGTCGTCCTCCAGCACCTGGCCGCCGTCGTACTCCACCTTGATATGGTAGGGGGTGATGGTGGGCAGGGAGGCGATGCCGCCAAACACATAGGCCAGGTGTCCGAAGGTCTTTTTCAGGTCCTGGGGGGTGTCGTAGGCCACCTTGGTAAACGCGCCGAAGGCGGCCACGTAGACGAAGGGCCGGCCGTTGAGCAGGCCCATGTCCACCGGCGTGGGTTCTCCCGCCCCGGCGGCCACCAGGGCGGCCCGGCTGCTGCTCCGGGGCAGGTGCAGGGTGGCGGCGCAGTCGTTGGTGGAGCCGAAGGGGACGTACCCCAGGGGCGGGGGGCAGTCCAGCGCCAGCAGGCCGGAGGCCACCTCGCTGAGGGTGCCGTCGCCGCCGGCGCACACCACCCGCTGAAACTGGCCGCCCAGCTCCCGGACGGCCCGGGCCGCGTCCCCCTTCTCCTGGGTGGGGTAGACGGTGGTCAGCCACCCGGCCTTGGTGAAGGTGTCCACCACGCCGGCCAGCTCGGACTTGATCCGGCCGGTGCCGGAGGTTGGATTGTAGACAAACAAAAGCCGCTGCATGGAACGTTCCTCCATCTTGTCTCTGTAAAGCATTATTATAGGACGCCTGATGGAAAAATCAAGGGGGAATCTGTGAATATTCCGCTCCGGAGGCCGGGGGACTTGCGCCCGGCGGGGAAAACGGGTAGAATACCATCAGCGGATGGGTCCCCCGTTCCGGCGGGGGAGACGAAAGCCGCGCAAGGAGTGTGCGCTGGATGAATCGAACGACGTTGGCCGCCGCCTTTCCGGTGACGGTCCCGGTGCTGATGGGGTATCTGGCCATCGGAATCGCCTTTGGCCTGATGCTCCAGTCGGCGGGGTACGGCGTGGGCTGGGCCCTGCTGATGAGCCTGACCATCTACGCCGGGTCGGGCCAGTACCTGGGGGTGTCCCTGCTGGCGGCGGACGCGCCGCTGGGGCAGGTGGCCTTCCTCACCCTGATGGTCAACTTCCGCCACTTGGTCTATGGGCTGTCCCTGCTGGAGAAATTCAGGGGGATGGGGGCCAGGAAGCTCTATATGATTTTTTCCCTCACCGACGAGACTTACGCCCTGCTCAGCTCCGCCCGGGCGCCGGAGGGGGTGGACGGGCACGACTTCTATTTTGCCGTGGCCATGCTGGACCACAGCTACTGGATTTTGGGCTCTGTGCTGGGCTCGCTGCTGGGCAGCGCCCTGGGCTTTGACACCACCGGGGTGGATTTTGCCATGACCGCCCTGTTCCTGGTCATCGCCGTGGGCCAGTGGCGGGCGGCCGGAAGCCATCTGCCTGCGCTGCTGGGCGGCGGCGCGACCCTGGCCAGCCTGGCGCTGGTGGGGGCGGAGGATATGCTGCTGCCCGCCCTGGGGGTCATCGTCTTTGCCCTGGCCCTGCTGCGCCCCAAGCTGGAGCCGGCCGCGGGAGAAAAAAGAGAGGAGGAGAGGCTATGCCGCTAAGTCCCATACAGGCCCTGGCGTCCATCGCGGTAATGGCGCTGGTCACCTTCCTGACCCGGGCCATGCCCTTCCTGCTCTTTGACCGGGGGGAGCGGCCGCCGGCTCTGGTGCTCTATCTGGGGCGGGTGCTGCCCCCGGCCATTATCGCCATGCTCATCGTCTACTGCGTCAAGGGGGTCAGCTTCTCCTCCCTTGGGGGGTGGCTGCCCACGGCGCTGGCGGGGGCGGGCGCGGTGGCCCTCCATGTTTGGAAGGGCAACGACCTGGTCTCCATCTTTGGGGCCACGGCGCTGTATATGCTGCTGGTCCAGACTGTCTTTGCCTGAGAGAGAAGGGGATGTGTTCATGTCAAAGCACGTGCTGATTACCGGGGCCGCCCGGGGAATCGGGGCCGCCGCCGCCCGGGAGTTTGCCCGGATGGGCTGGAATGTGTCCGTCCACTACCGCGACAGTGAGCGTCTGGCCCGGGCGCTGGTCCGGGAGCTGGAGGGCCTGGGAGTCCGGGCCGGGGCCGTTCAGGGAGATTTGTCCCGGCCGGAGCAGGCCCGGCGGGCGGTGGAACAGGCCCGGGCGGGGCTGGGCCCCATCGACGCGCTGGTCTGTTGCGCGGGAATCGCCCTGCCGGTGCAGCTGCTCACCGACACCACCGACGAGCAGTGGCGGCAGGTGATGGGGACCGACCTGGACGGGGTGTTCTACACCCTGCGGGCGGTGGTTCCCGAGATGGTGGCCCGGAAGGAGGGGGCGGTGGTCACCGTCTCCTCCATGTGGGGGGTCACCGGCGGCTCCTGCGAGGCCCCCTACTCCGCCGCCAAGGCGGGGGTCATTGGCCTGACCCGGGCCCTGGCCAAGGAGCTGGGCCCCTCCAACATCCGGGTCAACTGCGTAGCGCCGGGGGTCATCGACACGGACATGACCGCCTTTCTGACCCAGGAGGACCGGGAGGCCCTGTGCGGGGAGACCCCCCTGGGCCGGATAGGCCGGCCCGAGGAGGTGGCTGGCGCCATCTGCTTCCTGGCCGGGGAGCAGGCCCGGTTCATCACCGGGCAGGTGCTCCGGGTGGACGGGGGCATGGTGATATGAGAAAGAAGTTGCAGTTGCATTTTATGGAGAAAGTTGCTATCATGGTTGACACAGAGGGAAAATTGCAATTTTTCACGAAATAAAGGGCGCGCGGAGGGCGCGCCCGGGGAGCGCAGTGGTATGAGCCGTTCGAACAAAGGGTACAGCGGCTACCGGGGCCGCAGGACTGTGACCGATATTCTGAAGCTCACCGCCGTTATCCTGGCGGTGGTGGTTGTCCTTGCGCTGGGAGTGCTGTTCCTGGCCCAGGACTATCTGGTGTACACCGACGGCGGGGTGCGCTGGAACCTGCCCTTCCTGGGCCGGGAGGAGCCGCCCCTGCCCGACCCGGGGGAGGTCAGCGTGACCGAGACCGTCCCCGGCGGGCCGGACTCCTCCTCCGCTTCCTCTTCCGTCCAGCCGGAGGAGGAGCCCGGTTTGGCCCTCCAGCTGCCGGTGAGCAGCCTGACCGGCGGCAGCGCCGCCGGGGAGCTGGCGGCGGCGGGGGCCCAGGCGCTGATTTTGGAGATGAAGGCCCCGGACGGCACCCTGGCCTGGCGCTCTGGGCAGAGTCTGGCCAGCCTGGCCGGAGTCAACGGGGACGGGAGCGGGGACGCCGCGCTGGAGCAGTGGCTCCAGGGAGAGGTGTACACCGTGGCCCGGGTGTGCTGCTTCCGGGACGACAGCATCCCCTACTACGACACCTCCCTGGCCCTGCGCCGGGGGGAGGGGAACTGGCGGGATGAGCTGGGCCTGCGGTGGATGACCCCGGCCAGCCAGAGGGCCAGGGACTATCTGGCCGCCCTGTGCGGGGAGCTGGCCGCCATGGGATTTGAGGAGATTGTGCTGGAGCACTGCGCCTTCCCCATCCAGGGGGAGGTGGCGGCCATCAACCGGGGGGAGGGATACGACCCCGGCCTGGCCGCCGGACAGGTGGAGGCATTTTTGAAGCAGGTGGAGCAGGCCGCGGCCCCCTATGGGACGCGGGTGTCCCTGCTGGCCGGCCGGGACACCCTGGCCGGGATGGAGACGGCCAGCGGCCTGACCGCCGGAGTCCTGGAGGCCTGCGCCAGCCGGATATGGGTGGAGCAGGACGGCCTGGAGCCGGAGGCGGAGCAGCTGCTGGCCCAGGCAGGGGTGAGCGGCGGGGCGGAGCGCCTGGTGGTGCTGGCCC
>CASECK010000159.1 GCA_949286295.1 uncultured bacterium
CACCTTCAGCTCTGCGGCAGCCGCCCTGTCGGCCAGGACGGCCAGCTCCGGGCGGAAGCGCCGGGCCTGCTCCTCCATCAGCCGGACGCTGGTGTTGGCCGCCAGGGCGGCCACCTCCATGCCGCAGGCGGCAATCACCTCCAGCGACTGCCGGCCAATGGAGCCTGTGGAGCCCAAAACTGTAATCCGTCTGCTCATCTTCTCCCTCCTGCCCTTAAAAAGCGGGGATACGCTCCACCAAAATCAGCAGCACAGGGGCGGCGAACACCATGGAGTCAAACCGGTCCAGCATCCCTCCATGGCCGGGGAGCAGATGTCCGTAATCCTTCACGCCGCACTGCCGCTTGACCAGAGAGAAGGACAGGTCCCCCAGCTCGGTCACGGCGCTGCCCACCAGGCCGTACAGGGCCATGATGGGCAGCGACACCTCCAGCCCGGCAAACCGCCCCAGCAGCAGTCCGTACAGCAGCAAAAACACCCCGCCGGACAAAATGCCGCCCACATAGCCCTCCAGGGACTTGTTGGGGCTGACCTTCGTCACCCCCCGGTGCCGGCCCAGAAACATCCCGGCAAAATAGGCCCCCGCGTCGGTGAGAAAGGCGCAGATTACAGGCAGCAGCACCAGATAGCGCCCGTGCTCCATGCCCTTGAGCACCACCAGGGCGGACAGGAACAGGGGGATGGCCAGCCCGCCGAACAGGCAGACCATGATTTCCTGGAAGCTGATTGCCCGGGCCGTATCGTAATGGCGGACGGCCAGCAGAAACAGCGCGCACATCAGCGCGGCGGCCACCGCCCGGCAAAACCAGCTGCCATAGCCAAACTGCCAGCAGCCCAGAGGCATCAGGGCGGCGGCCAGGGCGGTGCAGAGATACACCCCATTGTGGTGGGCCACCCGGGTGGCCCGCAAAAACTCGAAGGAGGCCAGCGCCGCAATGGCCGCCATCAGCAGCGCCAGATACACCGGCGGCAGGAAGAACAGCACCCAGAAGAACACCGGGGCCAGCACAACGGCGACGGCGATCCGTTTGACCAATTCAAACACCTCCGAACCGGCGGCTGCGGCTCTGGTAGGCCGCGATGGCCCGGTGCAGCTCCTGCTTGGAGAAGTCGGGCCAGAGCACATCGGTAAAATAGAACTCCGCGTAAGCGGACTGCCACAGCAGGAAGTTGGACAGCCGCAGCTCTCCGCTGGGCCGGATGATCAAATCGGGGTCGGGGACGCCTTTGGAAAACAGGTAGCCGCCAAACTGGCTGTCCGTCAGGTGCTCCGGGTCCGCCCGGCCCTCCACGCAGTCCCGGGCATAGGCCCGGGCTGCCCGTGTCAGCTCGTCCCGGCCGCCGTAGTTCAGGCAGATGTTCACCTGGCAGCCCTCATAGCGGCGGGATATCTCCCGGGTGCGCTGGCACAGCTCCCGCAGCTCCGGGGACAGCGGGGACAGGTCCCCGAAAAACTCCATTTTCACCCGGTCCCGCTCCATCTTGGCGACGGCCTCCAGCAGATATTTTTTCAACAGCCCCATGATGGCGGAGACCTCCTGCGCCGGACGCTTCCAATTCTCGGTGGAGAAGGCGTAGACCGTCAGATAGTCCAGGCCGATGTCCCTGCAGTAGGTGGCAATCGTGCGGAAGGTCTCCGCCCCGGCGGCGTGGCCGGCGGTCCTGGGAAGCCCCCGCCGCTTGGCCCAGCGGCCGTTGCCGTCCATGATGATGGCGATATGCCGGGGCAGGCGCTGGAAGTCCACCCCATCCGCCGTGTTCTCTTTTGCCTTAAAAAAAGCCATGCAGCAACACCTTTTCAGCAAAATGCAGAACGCGGAAGCAGAGCCGTTCCACATTCTGCATTTCGTATTCCCGGCGGACCGGCCCGGAAAAGCCGCCTTACACCGCCATCAGCTCGGCCTCTTTCTTGGCCGTGAGCTCGTCAATATCCTTGCACCGCTTGTCGGTCAGGTCCTGAAGCTCCTTCTCCAGGTTCTTCAAGTCGTCCTCGGTGAGCTCGGAGTTTTTCTTCATTTTCTTAAAATCCTCCATGGCGTCCCGGCGGATGTTCCGCAGGGCCACCTTCCCCTCCTCGCCGTACTTGCGCACCTGACGGGTCAGCTCCTTACGGCGCTCCTCGGTGAGCTGGGGGAAGGCCAGGCGGATAATCCGCCCGTCGTTCTGGGGATTGATGCCCAGGTCGGAGGTCTGAATGGCTTTTTCAATGGCCTTGAGCAACGTGGCGTCCCAGGGCTGGACGGTCAGGGTGCGCGGGTCGGGAGAGGAGATGGCGGCCACCTGGTTGAGCGGAGTGGGCGCGCCGTAATACTCCACCATGATTCGGTCCAGCACGCCGGCGTTAGCCCGGCCGGCCCGAACGGAGGCAAAATTGGCCTTGACCACCTCGATGGTCTTGAGCATCTTCTGGTCGTACGCTTTGGTCTCAGGGCTCATTTCTCTGACTTCCTTTCCATTATGTGCTTTGGGCCGCTCAGCCGCCCACGATGGTGCCAATCTCCTCTCCCATGACCGCCCGGAGGATGTTCTCCGGGTCCTTCAGGGCGAAGAGCAGGACGGGAATCTTGTTGTCCATGGACAGGGAGGTGGCGGTGGTGTCCATCACCGCCAGGTGCTGGGCCAGCACCTCGTCATAGGAGATTCTGCTGTACTTCACCGCGGCGGGGTCCTTCCTGGGGTCGGCGGAGTAGACACCGTCAATGTTCTTGGCCAGCAAGATTACCTCCGCGTCAATCTCCGCGGCCCGGAGCACCGCGGCGGTGTCGGTGGAGAAGAAGGGATTGCCGGTGCCGCAGCCGAAAATCACCACCCGGCCCTTCTCCAGGTGCCGGATGGCCCGGGAGCGGATATAGGGCTCGGCCATGGCGCGCATCTCGATGGCGGTCTGGACCCGGACGGGGACCCCCTTCTGCTCCAGCACGTCGGCCACGGCCAGGGCGTTGATGGCGGTGGCCAGCATCCCCATATGGTCGGCCCGCACCCGCTCCATCCGGTCGCCGCCGTCCTTCAGCCCCCGCCAGAAATTTCCGCCGCCCACCACAACGCCTACCTGGACGCCCAGGTCCACGCATTTTTTGATGACGTCGCAGACGCTGCCGATTACATTAAAATCAAGGCCCCGGGACGCGTCGCCCGCCAGGGCCTCGCCGCTTATCTTCAACAACACTCGTTTATACCTGGGCTGTGCCATTGGAACCACTCCCCGTCAGTTTTCTCGTTTCTTATTTTAACTGAATTTTCCCCATTTGCATAGGGGGTAGCAGAAAGTTTTTCAAATTATCCCCCAAATAACCCCTCCGGCCCCGGCGGCGGTTTCTCTTGTGAGCGCCACCCCGCACACCCGGAGGGGGCAAATATATTGTCCCGAAGGAGATTTTGCCGGCAAACAAGAGACCGGCGGACGGCCCTCAGAATCGGGAACCGTCCGCCGGCCGCCGCTTCGCGTCACTGTCTACACGACAGCTGCCACTGGGCGCTCTGGCTCTGAAGCTCCACCATGCGGCGGTAGAGGCCCCCCTGCTCCATCAGCTCCGCTGGGGCGCCCTGCTGGGCCACATGGCCGTCTTCCAGCACCACGATGTGGCCGGCTCCCGCCACGGTGCGCATCCGGTGGGCGATGACCAGCACCGTCTTACCCTGAAGCAAGCGGGAGAGGGCGCCCTGCACCTTCGTCTCGTTTTCCACGTCCAGGGAAGCGGTGGCCTCGTCCAGCAGGACGATGGGGGCGTCCTTCAGGAGCGCCCGGGCAATCGAGATTCTCTGCCGCTCTCCGCCGGAGAGCTTGGCGCCGTTCTCCCCGATGGGCGTGTCATAGCCCTGGGGAAGCCGCTGCACAAATTCATCGCAGTTGGCGGCTCTGGCCGCGGCGCGCACCTCGTCATCTGTCGCGCCGCGCTTGCCCAGACGTATGTTTTCCATGACGGTATCGTCAAACAGAACGACATCCTGGAACACCATGGAATAATCGGTGAGCAGCACTTCCGGGTCTACCGTGGAGATGTCTACGCCCCCCACGGTAATGCGGCCGGCCGTAATATCCCACAGCCGGGCGGCCAGGCGGGCGCAGGTGCTCTTACCGGAGCCGGATGGTCCCACCAGCGCCGTGACCTCCCCCGCTTTTGCGGTGAAGCTCACGTCCCGGAGCACCTGCTTTTTGCCGTAGGCAAAGGCAACATGGTCAAATACGATGTCATGCCCCTTGGGCTGAAAAGTACCGGCCCCCGTTGCGATGGGAGTCTCGTAGACCTCATTGATGCGGCCGGCAGATACCTGGGAGACGAACAGCTCCGCGATAAGAGCCAGGCTCTGGTCAAAGGGCGCGTACACCCGGGTGATGACCAGCAGGAACAGGAACAACAGCATAAAGTCGATTTGGCCAGAGAGAATCAGGCCGGCCCCCGCCAAGATGGTGGTGGCCACCCCCAGCCGCATAATGACGCTGGCGGCATTGATGAACAGGCCGGTGGTGAGCTCCCCCCGGATGGTGACCTTCTCGTGCTGGTCAATCTTCTCATAGAGGCTGGCCAGATACCGCTCCTCCTGATTGGCGGCCCGAATCTCCCGGACGTTCTCCAGGGCCTCCTGGATGCCGTCGGAGACCCGGAGCGCGGCCTTCTTGACCGCCTCAGAGTTTCGAGCCGTGAGCTTCCGGCTGCCGAACAGCAATCCGAAGGCCACCGGCACGCCCCACAGGCAGGCAAGCATCATCCGCCAGTCATAGAAGAGCAGGCACACGGCGATGATGGCCGTGGAGATATAGGCCCCGTACAGATACCCCCGCACGTGACTCCACACGTGCTCCATCCGGTTTACGTCCCCCATGATGGTCTCGGTGAGGTCCGCCAGGTCCCGCTGGCCAAAGTAGCCCAGGGGCAGCTTTCGAAGCCGCTCCGCCAGGCGCAGGCGGGTGGCCTTGACCTCGCCGTACACCAGGCCGTAGGTGGCCCGGTACTGCTGCAGGTGGGTCACAAAGGACAACAGGAGAAACACCACCGTAAGAACTACCGGCAGCGCCGCCCCCGGCAGGGGCGCCCCGCCCGTCAGGGTGTCCATAAAGGCCCCCATCAGCAGGTACAGGATGCCCATGCCGCCCATGACCACCAGATTGGTGACGACGGTCCAGAAGGCGCCGCTCTTGGTGTTTTTCAGGCCCTGGCTGGTCAGGGCGTATTTGCGCTGAAATTCTTTGCTAAACATTTCCCTTCCCCCTTCCTCACCCTTCGCTGGTAATCTTCCACTGGACCGCCCGGTTGTAGTCCGCCCACATCCTGGCGTACAGCCCGCCCGAGGAGGTCAGCTCCTCGTGGGTGCCCTGTTCCACGATGCGCCCCTGGTCCAGGACGAGAATCTTGTCCGCCCCCACCACGGTGGACAGGCGGTGGGCAATCATGATGACGGTGCGGCCCTTGGTCAGTTGGGCGAAGGCCCGCTGAATCAGCACCTCATTCTCCGGGTCGGCGAAGGCGGTGGCCTCGTCCAGCACCACGATAGGGGCGTCCTTCAGAATGGCCCGGGCCAGGGCGATACGCTGCTGCTCCCCGCCGGACAGGTGGGTGCCCTCTGCGCCGATTATGGTGTCCATCCCCTTTGGCAGCTTTGCCAGGATGTCCCCGCACTGGGCGGCCGTCAGGGCTGCAAGCGCCTGCTCCCGGGTGGCCTCCGGCTTTGCGGCCCGGACATTCTCCAGAATGGAGGTCTTGAACAGCCGGCTGTTCTGGAACACAAAGGCAATCTGATTCATGAGCACGTGGGGGTCCATGTCCCGCACGTCCACACCGCCCACCTTCACGGCGCCGGAGGACGCGTCCCAGAACCGGGGAATCAGGCTGGCAGCAGTGGTCTTTCCCCCGCCGGAGGGACCCACCAGGGCCACCGTCTGCCCCGGCTCCACGGTGAAGGAGACGTGGGACAGGGCGGGGGCCTCCGCCCCGTCGTAGGTAAAGCTCACATCCTTGAACGCCACCCGGCTGTTCTGTGGCATTTTGGGATGCTCCGGCATCTTCAACTCCGGGGCATCCAT
>CASECK010000160.1 GCA_949286295.1 uncultured bacterium
GCGTGTGGCAGAACGTGGCCCTGCCCATGACCTATCAGGGGGTGAAGCCCCAGCAGCGCCGGCAGCGGGCCATGGAGGCCCTGGAGGCGGTGGGCATCGCCGCCAAGGCGGACAGCCGGCCCGCCCAGCTGTCCGGCGGCCAGCAGCAGCGGGTGGCCATCGCCCGGGCCATTGCCACCGCCTCCCCCATCATTATGGCCGACGAGCCCACCGGTGCCTTAGACTCCAAAACCGGGCAGCAGGTGCTGGACATCCTGCGGGGGCTCCACGCCCAGGGGGCCACCGTCATCCTCATCACCCACGACAACGGCATCGCCGCCAAGGCCCAGCGGGTGGTGCGCCTCCAGGACGGGCGCATCGTGGAGGACCGGCCCAACGCCCCCGACGAGGGCCGCCCCCTCAACGCCAACCTGTAAAGGAGGTGCGCCATTGGACAGCGTTAAAATGGCCTTTGAGTCCATCGCGGACAAAAAGATTCGCTCCCTGCTGACCATGCTGGGCATCATCATCGGCGTGGGGGCGGTGCTCATTTTGGTGTCGGTGGTCCAGGGGTACAACGCGGATTGGACCGCCTACTATGAAAAGCAGGGGGTCAACAAGGTGAACGTGACCCTGATGAACTTCGACCGCACCAACACCACCGACCAGTCGGGGGAGTTCATGGACTGGGTGAACGAGACCCTCTCCGCCTCCATCACCGGCGTCACCCCCAGCGCCTCCACCTCCGGCTCCCTGCGCTTTGAGACCGGCCTGAACGACACGGCGGTCATCTACTTCGGCAACGAGCAGTGGTCGGCCTGCAACAACTACACCCTGGACGCCGGGCGGGACCTGATGGCGGCGGACATGACCCGGCGCAGCCAGGTGTGCGTCATCGGCTCCTACCTGGCCGGCACCCTTTTCGGCTTTCAGGAGCCGGTGGGGCAGACCATCTCCGTCAACGGCACCCCGCTGACAGTGGTAGGCGTCTTTTACCAGAAGGACGGGGGCACCCAGGAGAGTATGGACGACGCGGTGGTGGTGCCCTACACCCTGAACCGGAAGATGCTGGGCACCGACTCCGTCACACAGTTCACCGTCAAGGTGACCTCCTCCTCGGACATGGCCGCGGTGATGAATCAGGTGGAGCTGTGGTGCCTGGAAAACGTGGACACCAACACCGGGGAGTACACGGTGGAAAACGGCAACGACGCCATGCAGGCCGCCGAGGATGAGACCGCCTCCCTCCAGGTGGTCCTGGGCGGCGTGGCCGCCATCGCCCTGCTGGTGGGCGGCATCGGCATTATGAACATCATGCTGGTCACCGTCACCGAGCGCACCCGGGAGATTGGCATCAAAAAGGCCATCGGCGCCCGGCGGAAGGTCATTATCACCCAATTTTTGGTGGAGTCCACCGTCCTGTCCGGCTGCGGCGGGGTCATCGGAATCCTCACCGGCTACGCCGGCTCCCTGCTGGCCGGAAAGCTGATTTACGATTTGATTTTGCTGCCCCAGCTTTGGATGGCCCTGGCCGCCTTCGCCTTCTCTCTGGCCATCGGGGTGGGCTTTGGCCTCTACCCGGCGGTGAAAGCCTCCGGCCTTCAGCCGGTAGACGCCCTGCGGGCGGAGTAATCTTGTGCGAAAGCGAGGCATAAACATGAACGGAAAGCTGTGCGCCCTGGCCCTCTGCCTGGCGCTGTGCCTGTCCGCCCTGCCCTCCCGGGCCGGGGCGGCCTTTACCGACATTCCCGACGAGACCACCCAGCTGGCTGCCGCCGCCCTCCAGGGCCTCGGGGTGGCCAGCGGCACCTCGGAGACCGCCTTCTCCCCGGACAGCACCCTGACCAGGGCGCAGATGTGCGCCCTGGCGGTAAACGCCATGGGCCTGTCCAGCCAGGTGAGCTCCGGCGGGCGCAAAACCCTCTTCTCCGACGTGTCCCCCTCCGCCTGGTACAACGGCTATGTGAACGTCGCGTACAGCCAGGGCCTGGTCAACGGCTACGGCAACGGCACCTTCGGCCCCGGCGACCCGGTGACCTACGGACAGGTGGCCACCATTCTGCTGCGGATGCTGGGCTACACCTCGGCGGAGGTGGGCTCTCTCTGGCCCCTGGACTACACCGACTTCTGCGACCGGCTTGGGCTGTCGGAGGGGCTGTCCCTCTCCGCCGGCGGCGCCGTCACCCGGGGGGAGGCGGCGGTGCTGCTCTACCGGGCCATGCTGGAGACGGTTAACAGCACCGGCCAGCCCTACTACCAGAGTCTGGAGGGCGTGGCCTCCACCGCCCAGGCCATCCTGCTGGACGCCAGCGCCTCCCACAGCGGCGGCAGCGGCCTGCTCATGGCCTATCTGACCGACGGGAGCGGCATCTCCTATTACACCCAGCTGCGGCAGCAGAGCGACACGCTGGAGGGCCGGCTGGGGGTGCTGCTCTTCGACGGGGCGGGCCGGGCGGCCGGCTTCCACCCCAGACGGGGGGAGCACCGGCACGGGACCATCGGCAGCGCCACCGCCTCCACCCTGACCGCCTCTGACGGCTCCAGCTGGCGCATTTCCGCCGGCGCGGTGGTCCTCTCCGGGGGAGAGGCCTATGACTACGCCTCCAGCGGCTACTTGCAGCTGAACAGCCGCCCGGGGACCCGTGTGCGCCTCTTCTCCGACGACAGCGGGGCCGTCCGCTACCTCTATTTGGCGGGGGGCGCCTCCAGCTCCGCCCAGGCCGCCGTGGCTCAATCCTCCTCCGCAAGCGCCCTGGCCCAGGCGCTGGGCCTGTCCGGCCGGAGCTACGCCATCACCAAAAACGGCGCCGCCGCCAGCAGCGGCGACTTGGCCCAGTACGACACGGCCTACTATGACGCGGCCACGTCCACCATGCGGGTCTCCGACTACAAGGTGACCGGATACCTATCCTCCGCCAGCCCCAACACCGCCGCCGCCGAGACCGTCACCGTGGCGGGGGCCCAGCTGGCCGTGCTGGAGTCCGCCTGGGACACCCTGGGGGATTTCCGCGTCGGGGACCAGGTGACCCTTCTGCTCACCGATGACGGCAAGGTGGCCGGCGCCTGCGCGCCCTCGGAGGTCCGGGCGGATATGGTGGGCATTTTGGCGGAAAACGGCCAGAGCGTCACCCTGTGCGACAGCGGCGTCACCCTCACCGCCGCCGAGGTGGACTATGAGGAGGATATGCTGGGCAGCCTGGTGCGGGTCTCCAGCTCCGGCCCCTCCTCCCTGCGGTGCAACCCGCCGTCAGGCGGCTCCGGATACGCCGTGGATTTGACCCGGGAGACCCTGGGCGCGCGGTCCCTGGCCCCCGCCTGCCGCATCTACGAGTGGGCCGGGTCCGGCTTTGTCTACGATTTGGAAGGGAACCAGGGGAGCGCCTCCGTCAGCTTTTCCTCCCTCGGCTGGCTGGATGAGATTCCCGCCGGGCAGGTCTCCTACTACCGCACCAACAGCGCCGGACAGGTGGACTTGATTTTGCTCAACTCCGTCACGGGCGGCTGTTACGACTACGGCGCGCTGACCCGGTACACCGGCTCCAACGGCATCAGCGCCGGTTCCTTCAACGGCCAGCCTGTCTACAACAACGCCGCCGCCCTCACCAACAGCGCCGGCACAAGCCAGAAGTACTACTACAACCTCTCCTGTCAGGACCGGTATGTGGGCATCGCCTTGGGGCAGAGCGCCGCGGGCGGCCTGCGCGTGGCGGCTGTCCAGACCCTCTCCTCCGCCAGCGCTGGCTCTGACAGCTTCTCCCTCCGGGACGGGGACTGGTACGCGGACATCGGCCAGCAGACCTTCCGGGTGTCCGGCCAGGTGCAGATTCACCTCACCCAGGCGGACCTGTGGCTGGAGGGGGCCCAGGGGCTGGAGAGCGTCCTGGCCGGCGGCTACACCCTGACCGCCTACTTCGACAGGCCCGCCAGCGAGGGCGGCCAGATTCGGCTGATTACCGCCGGATAAGCGCCCGGCAGGCTGCAAGGGGGGTACAGGCATCGCCCCACACCCATCAGGAAGGAATGGCATCTTGCAGGACAGCATGGCAAATTGCCATGCTGTCCTGCTTTTTCTTTCTCCTTCCATGGTATGCTTGTCCCCGTCCTGTCTCCGTTCCCCGACGAAGTTCTAATGAAAATCCCCCTCAAACTTGACGCTGTAAAGCTCGGGTTTTATAATGTAGGCAGCGATTTGTGATGTAAAAGCCTTAAAGCGCACTCCGGCTCAAAACAAGCAAATTGTCATACAAGCGGAAGAACGCATCAAATCAGCGGTGTGCAATTTGAAAAATGGTACTCCAACGAAAGACGGTTTGGGATTTTTATGCCATATTGCAGGGCTTTTGGGACAGCGGCTTTGGTTTTACCGTAAAACACAAGAATATTCAGACAAAATACAGATAGATACCGGCGCTTGTATCAAGTGCGGGAACTGTGCATCGGTGTGTCCGATGAACAATTTGTCATTCTCAGAAGATAAGATTATAGCAGACGGACGGTGTACGTTATGCTACCGGTGTGTAAATCAATGTAGCAAGAGAGCCATTACTATTCTGGGGAAACAGGTGGTTTTCCAACACTCTGTTTACGGCCCTCATGGAGAGTAGTCTAATTAGAAATGAGGTGGATACCTTGCAACAAGAAAAATGGCTTTTATGTCCTGTATGCAATCAGAAAACCCGATTAAAAATGCGGGAAGATACCGAAATAAAAAACTTCCCATTGTTCTGCCCGAAATGTAAGCAGAAAACGCTAATCAATGTAAAGCAGCTCAAAATATCCGTGACCCAAGAGCCAGACGCACAGACGCAGAGCCGGTAACACGCAAGATGAAATGCGGTGACCGGCTCTGTTATTTTGTCTGGAGGTATCTATGTTACTTGCCGTTTCTCATAACTCACAGTCAAAAAAAGCCTTTGCACTGATACGGGATTTTGCACCTATGAGTATGAACACACAAGTCCTATAGCTATCTCTTATCATTCCTGCTTCCAACGCCCATGCGGTTTTATGCCGCATTGGCGTTTGTTGTTTTTCCCCCTGCTTGGGAAGAAAGGGGGTGAGAAGGATGATGAATACAGAGCAGTACCGGGAGCATATCGAGCGCACGTTTAACGCCTTTTGCAAGATTGTCCTTTACCATGCGGCGCTGGGCGCTTACAAGAAACTGCGGAAAAGGCAGCAGCTTGAAATATCCCTCGATTATCTTCACGAGTTTGATTTTGAGCCTGTTACCACGACCGACAAGTATTTTGTAAAATACGCCGTGCCTACCGCTTTTACCGTCCGTGGGAAAACGGTCATGGTGGAAAGCGAGCAGTTAGCCGCCGCGCTTTT
>CASECK010000161.1 GCA_949286295.1 uncultured bacterium
CCGGGAGCTGGACGCCCTGGGGGGCGAGATGGCCAGAGCCGCCGACCAGGCCTGCATCCAGTACCGGCTGCTTAACCGGGGCAAGGGCCCGGCTGTGTGGTCCCTCCGGGCCCAGGCCGACCGCCGCCGCTACCAGGAGGTGATGAAGCACACCCTGGAGTGGCAGGAAAACCTGTGGGTGAAGCAGGCGGAGGTGGTGGACCTGCTGGTGGAGCACGGGGCGGTATCCGGGGTGGTGACCCACACCGGGGCGGTCTACGCCGTGAAAGCCGTCGTCATCGCCACCGGCACCTATCTGGGGGGGCGCACCATCGTGGGCGAGGTGGTCCGCCAGTCCGGCCCCGACGGGCTGGCCGCCGCCCTGCCCCTGACCCAGCGTTTGGCCGCGCTGGGCCTGTCCATCCGCCGCTTCAAGACGGGCACCCCTCCCCGGGTGGACTGCCGGTCAGTGGATTTTTCCAAAATGCAGCTGCAACAGGGGGACCCGGACGCCCAGCCCTTCTCCTTCTCCACGAAAACCCGCCCGGAAAACCGGGCGGTGTGCTACCTCACCTATACCAACGAGGCCACCCACGACCTCATCCGGGCCAACCTGGACCGCTCCCCCCTGTACGACGGCACCATCGAGGGGGTGGGCCCCCGGTACTGCCCCTCCATCGAGACCAAGGTGGAGCGCTTCCCCCACAAGCAGCGCCACCAGCTGTTCATCGAGCCCATGGGGCTGGACACCGGAGAGCTGTACATCCAGGGTCTATCCTCCTCCCTGCCCGAGCAGGTGCAGCTGGAGATGCTCCACACTATCCCCGGCCTGGAGCGGGCCGAGATGACCCGGTGCGCCTACGCCATCGAGTACGACTGCGCCGACCCCACGGGGCTGCTGCCCACTTTAGAGTCCAAGGCGGTGTCCGGCCTGTACGGGGCGGGGCAGTTCAACGGCTCCTCCGGCTATGAGGAGGCCGCCGTCCAAGGATTTGTAGCCGGGGTGAACGCCGCCCTGAAGCTCCAGGGCAGGCCCCCCCTGATTCTCCGCCGGGACCAGGGGTACATCGGGGTGCTCATCGACGACCTGGTGACCAAGGGCACCAACGAACCTTACCGGATGATGACCTCCCGCACCGAGTACCGGCTGCTCCACCGGCAGGACAACGCGGACCGGCGGCTGACCCCCGTGGGATATGCCCTGGGCCTGGTCCCCCAGGCGGAGTATGAGCAGGTGCGGGAGAAGTACGCCGCCGTGGACCGGGAGGTGAAGCGGCTGGAGGGGACGGGCACCGCCCCCTCGCCGGAGCTGGACCGCCTGCTGGAGGCCCGGGGAGAGCCCGCGGTGAAGGACGGGGCCCGGCTGGCGGACCTGTTGCGCCGCCCCCGGCTGAGCTATGCCGACCTGGCCCCCTTTGATCCGGACCGGCCGGCGCTGGATGCCGCCCAGGCCCGCGAGACAGAGATTACCATCAAATACGCCGGCTATATCGGCCGGCAGCTGCGGCAGGTGGAGGAGATGCGCCGGCTGGAGCAGCGGCCCCTGCCCCAGGACCTGGATTATCTGTCCATCGGCGGCCTGCGGCTGGAGGCCCGGCAGAAGCTGGCGGCTATCCGCCCCCGGAATTTGGGCCAGGCCAGCCGGGTGTCCGGGGTGTCCCCGGCGGACGTGGCGGTGCTGATGGTCTATCTGAAGCAGCTGGAGGGATAACATGGAGCTGATACAAGTTAAGGGCAATACCTGGGTGGCCGAGGGGATGGAGCTGATTCCCCTCTACAAACTGGACGGGGGGCGGTGCGTGCTGCTGGACTCCGGCCTGGAGGAGGAGCGGGAGGAGCTGGAGCAGGCCCTGCTGGCCGCCGGCCTGACCCCGGTGGGGGTGCTGTGCTCCCACGCCCATGTGGACCACTGCGGCAACAACGGCTATTTTCAGCGGAAATACGGCGCCAAAATCGCCCTGACCGCCCTGGAGGCGGGGATGTGCGCCAGCCTGCTGACCCTGAAGTGCTACTTCCTCACCCTGTCCCCGGGGCTGGTGGAGCGGGAGAGCGCCTGTATGATTCACACCCCCGATGTGCTCCTGCCGCCGGAGGACGGCCCCTTCTCCTTCTGCGGGGCGGAGTTTCAGATTCTCCACACCCCGGGGCACTCGGTGGGGCACATCTGTACCGTCACCCCGGACAACGTGTGCTACACGGCCGACGCCCTGCTCAGCCCGGAGCTGCTGGGGGCCAAGCTGCCGTACAGCCTGAGCGTCCAGGCCGCCATGGACAGCCGGGAGAAGCTGCGGGGGCTGGACTGCCAAGCCTACATCATGGCCCACCGGGGGGTGTGCGCTCCGGAGGAGATCGGCTGGCTCATTGACGGCAACCAGGCCCTGTTCCGCCGCCGGGCGGAGGAGATTGCCGCCCTGGTCCGCCAGCCTATGACCGCCAGCCAGATTAGCCAGGCGGCCTGCGTCCGCTACCGGCTGCTCACCCGCCACCCCCGCCGGGCCCTGCGGTTTGAGCGCAACGTGCGCTTTTTTATCGAGTACCTGGCCGACCGGGGGGAGCTGGAGGCCCAGTGCCAGCAGGGCGTGGTCTACTACCGCCGCCCGGAGCAATAGTCCCCCTCTCCACCGGGGAAATTTCCGGCGGGGACTTGCATTCCGGCGCAAAGTGTGGTAAACTTCTTTCTACTTCCGGGTAAATCCGGGAGACGATTTTGAATCTACGCCCCACCGGGGCCTTGAAAGGAACGAGAAGAATGAATCTGATCCTCACCATTCTCCAGGTTTTCTGCGGCCTGGCCGTTATCGCCGTGGTCATGCTCCAGTCCGGCAAGAGCGCCGGCCTGTCCGGCGCCATCGCCGGCGGCGCGGACACCTTTTTGTCCAAAAACAAGGCCAAGAGCGTGGACGCCAAGCTGGCCAAGATGACCAAGTGGGTCGCCATTTTGTGGATTTTGCTGACCCTGGTGCTGTGCATCGTGTGACAGCTTCGGGACTCCTCTGTCCCTCCGCCGGAGCAGGCGCTGCGCCTGCTCCGGCTTTTGGCCGCCAAACAAAGGCGCGCCGCGGAACCAAGTGGTTCCACGGCGCGCCTTATTTTGTCCTTTAGGCTCACTTGTCCTCGTGACGGTTGAGCAGGGCCTGCTTGATGTCCCACAGCTTTTGGGACAGGTCCACATAGTAGTTGTGGGGATTTTCGAAGCGCTTGACCTCGTCCCAGAGGGCGTCCACCTGCCGCTGGCAGTAGGCCCGGCTGGCCTGGAGGTCGGGGACCTGATAGACCAGCTCACCCCCCCGGAAAATGGGGACCAGCAGCTCCCGGGCCTCCACGCCGGTGTAGACCTTCCGCTTCCAGGTGGCGTCCGGGTCGAAGAGCTCCAGGGGCTGGGTGAAGTCGAAGGTCTCGTCGTGCAGGCAGATTAGGTCGGCCTCCGCCTTGCCGGTGTCTTTGGAGAAGATGCGGTACACCTTCTTAAAGTGGGGGGTGGTGATTTTGGCGGGGTTTTCGCTGATTTTGATTTTGGGGATGATGGCCCCCCGGTCGTCCTCCACGGCGGCCAGCTTGTACACCCCGCCGAACACCGGCTCGGACCGGGAGGTGATCAGCCGCTCGCCCACGCCGAAGGAGTCGATGCGCGCCCCCTGGCGCACCAGGTCCCGGATGATATACTCGTCCAGGGCGTTGGAGGCCACAATCTTGCACTCGGTCAGGCCGGCCTCGTCCAACATCTGCCGGGCCCGCCGGGACAGATAGGCCAAATCCCCGCTGTCCAGCCGGATGCCGCACTTGGTGATGCCCTGGGGCAGCAGCACCTCCCGAAACGCCCGGATGGCGTTGGGCACGCCGGACTTAAGCACATTATAGGTATCCACCAGCCGGGTGGCGTTGTGGGGATACAGCCGGCAGTAGGTCTCAAAGGCGGTGTACTCGTCGGGGAACATCTGCACCCAGGAGTGGGCCATGGTGCCGGTGGCGGGGGAGCCGTACCGCTGGTCGGCCATGGTGCAGGCGGTGGCGGAGCAGCCGGCGATATAGCTGGCCCGGGCGCCCAGGAGAGCCCCGTCCGCCCCCTGGGCCCGGCGGGAG
>CASECK010000162.1 GCA_949286295.1 uncultured bacterium
GGTGCGCTCCCGGGCCTGCCCGTTCTCGAAGGTCACCGACAGGTCCTCCATGGACTGGCCGATGTCCCGGAAGTGGACCCGCACCGCCTCGCCGATGTCCACCGTGCGGAAGGAGGCCCCCATGTGCTCGGCCAGCAGCTGGGCGTTGGACTTGGTGCGGCTGGTGGTGCCGAAGCAGGGCATGGTGACGGCCAGGATGTCGGTCCGGGGCCGGTCCAGCAGGTCCATGGCCCGGGCGGTGATGAGCAGGGCCAGGGTGGAGTCCAGCCCCCCGGACAGGCCCACCACGGCGCAGCCCGCCCCGGTGTGCTCCAGCCGCTTTTTCAGCCCCAGGGCGGCGATGGTCAGAATCTCCCGGCACCGCTCCTCCCGCTGCCCTTTGTCCTGGGGGATAAAGGGGGACTTGTCCACGGGGCGGGTGAGGGAGGTCTGCTCCACCTCCAAGGAGAAGGACACCCGGCCCACCCCCAGGCAGTGGGCCTCCGCCATGGGGTCCGGCGCCAAGGGGGGGAAGGTGTTCATCCGGCGGCGCTCATAGGTCAGGCGGCTCACGTCGGCCTCGCTGACAATCAGGCCGGTCCCAAAGCGCTCCTCGGCCAGCAGCGCCCCGTTCTCCGCAATCATATTGTGCCCGGCGAACACCAGGTCGGTGGTGGACTCCCCCTCCCCGGCGTCGGCGTACACATAGCCGCACATCAGCCGGGCGGACTGCCCGGTTACCAGGGCCCGGCGGTAGTCCGCCTTGCCCGCCACCTCGTTGGAGGCGGACAGGTTCAAAATCAGGGTGGCCCCCGCCCGGGCCAGGGCGGCGGAGGGGGGCTCGGGGACCCACAGGTCCTCGCAGAGTTCCACCCCCACCACCAGCTCAGGCATCGAGGCGCATTCGAAGACCCTGTTGGCCGACAGGCTGACCTGCTGTCCGCACAGCTCGATCAGATGGTCAACGCCCTCGCCGGAGGCAAACCACCGCCGCTCATAAAAATCGACGTAGTTGGGAAGGTTGAGTTTGGGCACCAGCCCTAAAAGCTCGCCCCGGCACAGGACGGCGGCGCAGTTGTACAGCTTGCCCGTCCACTTGTTGCGCACCGGCAGGCCCACCGCCGCCAGGATGTCCAGCTTCTTTGTCTGCTCCAGCACCGCCCCCAGGGCCTCCTCCGCCCCCTGGAGGAGGGTGTCCTGCAAAAACAGGTCCCCGCAGGTGTAGCCCGTCAGGCACAGCTCTGGCAGGGAGAGCACCTTGACCCCCTGTTCCGCTGCCTGCTCCATCAGGGCGGCAATCTGCCCCGCGTTATAGGCGCAGTCGGCCACCCGAATCTTTGGGGTGCCGGCGGCCACCTTGATAAATCCGTCCCGCATCGTCCAAACCTCCCAGCGCAAGGCGATAAAGTCCTGTTTATCATACCCCAATTTCCGGGGAAATGCAAGGAGCGGGCCGGCATCGCCGGCCCGCTCCCGGATATTTCAGCCCACAGCCACATATTCGCCAGACACATAGCCCTTGGCGCCGGGGCTGTACTCAATCTGATACCAGCCGTTTTCCTCCCCGAGGATGGTGACGCGCGCGCCGTTGGAGATGCTGGCCACCCGGTCAAATTCCCGGCCGGGGCCGGAGCGGACGTTCAGCCCGCTCCCGGCGTTGACGATGGTGCCGGGGGTGTTGGGGGCCACGGGGGCGCCGCCGCCAGAGGAGGAGCCGCCCTGCTCCGTCTGGGTCTGGCCGCCCGGGTTAGAGGTGCGGCAGTAGACCACGCACTGGGCGGTCTTGTCCCCGCAGGTGGCGGTGACGGTGACCCGGACCAGGCCGCCGCCGGCGTTCACATTGCGCAGGTTGCCCTCCTGGTCCACGGTGAGCACGCTCTCGTCGCTGCTGCTCCAGACCACCGGCTCCTCTGTTCCGGCGGGGGAGACGGTGGCGGTGAGGGTGGTGACCTCGTTGGGGGTAAGGGTGATGTCCGTCTTGTTCAGGGTGACGCTCTCCACCCCGGCGGAGGGCTGCGTGCCGGTGCTGGCGTCCCCGGTCTGAGAGCCGTCCCCCTCCGGGGATTGCCCGCCTTCGCCCAGGGCTTCGCCGCCCCCGGGCAGAGTCTGGGAGCTATCCGGCCCCTGGCTGCCGGCTCCGCCGCCCTGGTTCTGGCCGGTGCTCACCGAGGCGCCGCCGGGGTCCCCTCCGAACAGGGGCGCGCCGATATAGCGGAATACGATGACCGCCGCGGCGATGATGACGGCCAGCGACACGGCGAAAATGGCAATCTGCAGGGGGTTGACTCCCCCGCCGTAGCCGCCCCCCCGGGTGTTGGCCACCCGCCGCCCGCCGGAGACAAAGCCCCCGGCCCGGCCGGGCCGCTCGTCGCAGAAGGGACAGCGCTTATATGTGACGGCATAATCCTCGCCGCAGTTTTCGCAGCGGACCACGTCGCTGCGCCGGGAGGGCGCCTGACGGCTGCCGCCCCGGCTGCGGTTGGATGAACTGTGATTGTCTGCCATAGTAGGTTCCTCCAGTTTGCGTTTTCCAAGAGCCGCTGGCTCTAACTTAACGCTATTTTACCGGGAAACGGGCCGCCCGTCAACGGAAAATGTCAAAATCACGGAAAGTTTACAAATTTTATGTCAACTTATCCGCCGCCTTGACCGCCGCCGCGCTTTTGATTATAATAGCACCGGTAATGTTTCACCGCAGGAGAAAGGGGGGCGCGCCATGGCCGGCGCCATCACCGCCAGCGAGGTCCACAAGCAGTACAGTCAGGCCGTCGGGGCCTTTCGCGCTCTAATTCCCGACCCGGCCCTGCGCCTGAGCTTCGGCCGCCAGGTGGACGGCTATATGCGCCAGTGCGCCCTGGGGGTGTGGCAGGCGGACAACGCCAGCGCCATCACCCCGGCCCACGTGGAGGTGTACAACGCCATCTGGTCGGCGGACGGCCCGGTCCCCTCCGCTTTGTACTGGGAGGTGGCCGGCGGGGTGGCCAATTACGGGCTGTTCCAGCCGCCTGATTTTTTTGCCTAGCTGCGCCAGTATGACCGGGCGGGGAACACCGGCCTGGCCAGGCGCTTTGTGGACCAGTTCACCCTGCTGCTGCTCCTGTTCGCCGCGGCGGACGGGGTGGTCAGCGAGCGGGAGGCCGCCTTTGTCAACGCCTGTGGAGATGTGCTGCTGGAGCTGTGCGACCGGGACGGGCTGAAAGGCGGCCGCCCCGCCCTGAAGGCCGGCCCCTTTGTCACCCGGCCCGCCGGCCCGGAGCCGCCGGCGGAGGGGGCGCCCGCCCCGGCCCGGCCGGAGGAGGAGAAGCTCCCCACCTTAGAGCAGCTGCTGGCCGAGCTGGACGGGCTGTGCGGCCTGGAGAAGGTGAAGCGGGACGTCAAGAGCCTGGTGAACCTGGTGAAGGTGCGCCGGCTGCGGCAGCAGGCGGACCTGCCCGTGCCCCCCATGTCCCTGCACCTGGTGTTTCTGGGCAATCCGGGCACCGGCAAGACCACCGTGGCCCGGCTGCTGGCCGGGATATACCGGGCCATCGGCGTGCTGTCCAAGGGGCAGCTGGTGGAGGTGGACCGGTCCGGACTGGTGGCCGGATTTGTGGGGCAGACGGCCCTGAAGACCCAGCAGGCGGTGGAGAAGGCCCTGGGCGGCGTGCTGTTCATCGACGAGGCCTACGCCCTCACCAATACCGGTAGCCCCGGCGACTTCGGCCGCGAGGCCGTGGAGGTGCTGCTGAAGAATATGGAGGACCACCGGGATGAGCTGATTGTCATCGTGGCTGGCTATACCGGCCCCATGGAGGCCTTTCTCCACTCCAATCCCGGCCTGGAGTCCCGGTTTAACAAGTACTTTGTCTTTGACGACTACGACGGCGGACAGCTGATGGACATCTTCCGCTCCATGTGCCGCAGGCACGGCTATGCCCTGACCCCGGAGGCGGAGGCCCGGGCGGCCGGGGACCTCCAGCGGCTGTATGACAGCCGGGATGAGAACTTCGGCAACGCCCGGGATGTGCGCAACCTGTTTGAGCGGGCGGTGGCCCGCCAGGCCGACCGGGTGGCGAAGCTGGACGGCCCCACCCGGGAGCAGCTGATGCAGCTGCTCCCCCAGGACCTGGAGGAGCCGGCCGGAGAAGCTGATAGGAAGGAGCAAGACAGATGAAACTTCAGTTTGACCAGATTCCCGAGGTGGCGCTGGAGCGCTTCAAAGGGGGAGAGGGCCGCCTGCTGGCGCGGATGTACGACGGCCCCGGCGTCAAGATTATGCAGGGCAGGCTGGAGCCGGGCAGCTCCATCGGCCTGCACACCCACCAGACCAGCAGCGAGACCATCTACATCCTGTCCGGCACGGGCAGGATGCTGTGCGGCGGGGAGGAGGAGCTCCTTCCGCCCGGAGCGTGCCACCACTGCCCCCGGGGCTGCGCCCACAGCCTGCGCAACGACGGTCCGGAGCAGCTGTGCTTTTTCGCGGTGGTCCCGGAGCTGGGCGCATGAGAGTAGCGTTTTATACCCTGGGGTGTAAGGTCAACCAGTATGAGACTCAGGCGCTGGAGCGGCTGCTGGCCGGCCGAGGCCATGTCCTGGTCCCCTTTGAGCAGGCGGCGGACGCCTATGTGATCAACACCTGCACCGTCACGGCGGTGAGCGACCGGAAGTCCCGCCAGATGATTCGCCGGGTCAGAAAGGCGGCCCCGGACGCCGTCCTGGCCGTGTGCGGCTGCTATCCCCAGACCCACCCGGAGGCCCTGGAGGGGCTGTCCGTGGACCTGGTGGCCGGCACCGGGGACCGGGCCGGTTTTGTGCAGCTGCTGGAGCAGGCGTGGCAGCAACGGCGGCCCATCGCCGCCCTGGACGACGCCATGGGGCGCCGGGAGTTTGAGCAGCTGCCCGCCGGCGGCCTGGAGGGCCGCACCCGGGCCATGCTCAAGGTGGAGGACGGATGCGTCAACTTCTGCTCCTACTGCATCATCCCCTACGCCCGCGGCCCCGTGCGCTCCCTGCCCCTGGAGCGGGCCGTGGAGCAGGCCGCCCGCCTGGCTGGCGCGGGCTACCGGGAGATTGTGCTCACCGGCATCGAGCTGTCCTCCTGGGGCCGGGACCTGGGGGAGAGGGGACTGATTGAGCTGGTGGAGGGGGTGTGCCGCGCCGCCCCCGGCTGCCGCGTCCGGCTGGGGTCCCTGGAGCCCAGGACCATCACAGAGGACTTCTGCGCCCGGGCCGCCGGGCTGGACAACCTGTGCCCCCACTTCCACCTGTCCATGCAGAGCGGCTGCCAGGCCACCCTGAAGCGGATGAACCGGAAGTATACGCCCGAGCGGTTTTATGACAGCGTGTCCCTGCTGCGGCGGCACTTCGACCGCCCCGGCCTGACCACCGACCTGATTGTGGGCTTCCCCGGGGAGACGGAGGAGGAGTTTGCCCAGACCCTGGATTTCATCCGCCGGTGCGCCTTCTCCGCCATGCATATTTTCCCCTACTCCAGCCGCCCCGGCACGCCGGCGGCCAAGCTGCCCGGACAGGTGCCCCGGGCGGTGAAAGAGGAGCGGGCCCGCCGGGCCGCCCAGGTGGCCCGGGCCATGGAGCGGGCGTATCTGGCCAGCTTTGTGGGGGAGCAGGTGCTGGTCCTTTTGGAGGACCAGCAGGACGGGCTGTGGCGGGGACATACCGGCCGGTATGTCCCGGTGGCCGTCCCCGGCGGGGAGAATCTCCACAACCAGCTGTGCCGGGTGGAAGTCACCGGCGTGGAGGGGGAGCGGCTGACGGGCCGCCTGGTGGAGTGAGCCGCGATATTTTCTCTGGAAATCCGCCGCCAGCGGTGCTATAATGTGGGGCGCAGGGGAGAACCCTGCCAAGCAGGGCGGGGCCGGACCCGCCGGGAGGAGCGATGATATGCCGGAGCAAACTGAGTATTCCGCCAATCCGGGCAAGCGCCTGGTCCGCGCCGTGGACGGGGAGGACTGGCTGCGCATCCCGGTCAAGACCCATCTGATTACCAAGGCCGACGATATGGCCGACGTGGTGGTCAAATACCCGAAGGAGCAGATGCGGGAGGGGGACATCCTCTTTATTTCAGAGAAGGCGGTGGCCTGCACCCAGAGCCGGGCCATCCCCATGGAGGACATCCGTCCCCGGCGGCTGGCCGTCACCCTCAGCCGCTATGTGACCAAGACCCCCGCCGGCATCGGCCTGGGCATCCCCGAGACCATGGAGATGGCCCTTCGGGAGTGCGGCACGCCCCGCATTCTCCTGGCCGCCCTGTGCTCGGTCATCGGCAAGCTGCTGGGGAAGAAGGGCTGGTTTTACCTGGTGGCCGGGCCAAAGGCCCGGGGCATCGACGGCCCCACCGAGGGGACAATTCCGCCCTATGACCACTATGTGGTCCTCACCCCGGCCGACCCCATGGGGACGGCCAAGCGCCTGGCCCAGGCGCTTGGGCACCCGGTGGCCATCGTGGACATCAACGACCTGGGGGCCAACATCCTGGGCTTTTCCGAAAAGCGGCCCACCCTGGAATGGCTGGCCCGGGCCCTGGGGGACAACCCCCTGGGACAGGGCAGCGAGTGCACTCCCATGGGCATCCTGCGCAAAGCCTGATAAACAGACGCGGCCGGTCCGCCCCGAAAGGGGACGGGCCGGCCGCTTGATGTTGTTGCGGGCGGGTGGAGAAGGGGGGAAGACCCAGTGCGGGCAGGCTTCGTGGCGTATCCGCCCGGTCCCGCCGGGGCGTGAATCCCCGGCAGTCAGTTTTTCAAGCTCTGCATGGGGGCGGGAATGCGCCCGCCCCGGGCCACAAAGTCCCGGCTGGAGAAGGGGTGGACGGGCTGCACCGGGGCCGAGCCCAGCAGGCCGCCAAACTCCACCGTGTCCCCCACCCCGCATCCGGGCGCGGGGATGATGCGCACGGCGGTGGTCTTGGAGTTGACCATGCCGATGGCCGCCTCGTCGGCGATGATGGCGGAGATGGTCTCGGCGCTGGTGTCGCCGGGGACGGCGATCATGTCCAGCCCCACCGAGCACACGCAGGTCATGGCCTCCAACTTGTCCAGGGTCAGGGCCCCGGACGCGGCGGCGGCAATCATCCCCTCGTCCTCGCTGACCGGGATAAAGGCGCCGGACAGGCCGCCCACATGGGACGAGGCCATGACCCCGCCCTTCTTCACCGCGTCGTTGAGCAGGGCCAGGGCGGCGGTGGTGCCGTGGGTGCCGCACACCTCCAGGCCCATCTCCTCCAAAATGCGGGCCACGCTGTCCCCCACGGCGGGGGTGGGAGCCAGGGAGAGGTCCACGATGCCGAAGGGGGTGTCCAGCCTGCGGCTGGCCTCCTGGGCCACCAGCTGGCCCATGCGGGTGATGCGGAAGGCGGTCTTTTTCACCGTCTCGGCCACCACGTCGAAGGGCTGTCCCTTGACGGCCTGGAGGGCGTGGTGGACCACGCCGGGGCCGGAGACGCCTACGTTGATGACCTTTTCCGGCTCGCCCACCCCGTGGAAGGCCCCGGCCATAAAGGGGTTGTCCTCCACGGCGTTGCAGAACACCACCAGCTTGGCGCAGCCAAAGCCCCCCCGTCCGGCGGTGGCGGCGGCCAGCTCCTTGATGGTGCGGCCCATCAGCGCCACCGCGTCCATGTCGATGCCCGCCTTGGTGGAGCCGACGTTGACGCTGGCGCACACGATGTCGGTGGTGGACAGGGCCTCGGGGATAGAGGCGATGAGCTTCCGGTCGGCCTCGGTCATCCCTTTTTGCACCAGGGCGGAGAAGCCGCCGATGAAGTTGACCCCGGTGGCCTTGGCCGCCCGGTCCAGGGCGGCGGCGAAGGGGGTGTAGTTGTCCGTCTCCGCCGCCGCGGCCACCAGGGCGATGGGGGTGACGGAGATGCGCTTGTTGACGATGGGGATGCCGAACTCCTTCTCGATGGCCTGTCCGGTGGCCACCAGATTTTCGGCATAGCGGGTAATCTTGTCATAGACCTTGTCACAGGCCACCTTCACCTCGCTGTGGGCACAGGAGAGCAGGGAAATTCCCATGGTGATGGTACGCACATCCAGATGCTGCTGGTCGATCATCTGGATGGTCTGCATGATTTCGT
>CASECK010000163.1 GCA_949286295.1 uncultured bacterium
GGCCTGGATGGAGTTGCAGCCGTGGGCGATGTTGGCGAAGGGGCCGCCGTGGATGAAGGCGGGGGTGTGCTCCAGAGTCTGGACCAGGTTGGGCTTGATGGCGTCCTTCAGGACGGCGGCCATGGCGCCCTCGGCCTTCAGGTCGTGGGCGGTGACAGGCTTGTCGTCCCGGGTGTAGGCCACCACCATCTTGGCCAGGCGCTGCTTCAGGTCGGCCAGGCCGGAGGCCAGGCACAGCACGGCCATAATCTCAGAGGCCACCGTGATGTCGAAGCCGTCCTCGCGGGGCACGCCGCTGGCCTTGCCGCCCAGGCCGCAGACGATGTGGCGCAGCTGGCGGTCGTTCATGTCCACCACCCGCTTCCACACGATGCGGCGGGTGTCGATGTTCAGGGCGTTGCCCTGCTGGATGTGGTTGTCAATCAGGGCGGACATCAGGTTGTTGGCGATGCCGATGGCGTGGAAGTCGCCGGTGAAGTGCAGGTTGATGTCCTCCATGGGGACCACCTGGGCATAGCCGCCGCCAGCAGCGCCGCCCTTGACGCCGAACACGGGACCCAGGGAGGGCTCGCGCAGGCAGACGACGGTCTTCTTGCCCACCTTGTTCAGGGCATCGGCCAGACCGACGGAGGTGGTGGTCTTGCCCTCGCCGGCGGGGGTGGGGCTGATGGCGGTCACCAGCACCAGCTTGGCCTTCCGGGGCAGGTCCTTCATGGCATGGATGTCGACCTTGGCCTTGTAGTGGCCATAGAGCTCCAGATTGTCGGGGGTGATGCCCACCTTGGCGGCAACCTCCTCAATGGGGAGCATGGTGGACTGCTGGGCAATTTCGATGTCAGTCATTGCGGTGTCCTCCTTACAAAATGTTAAAAAGTTTTGGGCGCCTATCGGTCCTTCGATGGCAGTATTATACATCATTTTTCCATTTGCGTACAGGATTTTTATTGCTCTTTTTCAAAATCCGGCCTTTTTTCATTAAGTGAAACTTTGCTTTCGCCTTAAAATATCCGGCGCTTCCCGCCGGCGGTTGCAATCTCCGCGCTTCTATGGTATATTCCTACAAGAAAAACAGGCGTTTTCCACACATTCCGTGCCGCGGCACAAGGAAAGGATGAGAGTATATGGACCTGAGTTTCTCCCCCGCCGAGGTGGCGGCCAAATATGCCCAGGCGGGCGCGGCCAAAACCCGGCGGAGCGCGGGACAGCTGCTTGTGCTGGGCGTGCTGGCCGGAGCGCTCATCGCCCTGGGCGGCGCGGCCACCAATACGGCGGTGTTCGGTATCTCAGAGCCCTGGAGCATCAAGCTGATTTGCGCCCTCCTGTTCCCCTTCGGGCTGGGCATGGTCATCGTCATGGGGGCCGAGCTGTTTACCGGCAACTGCCTGATTGTCATCTCTCTGCTGGACCGGCAGTGCACCCTGGCCGGGATGCTCCGCAACTGGGCGCTGGTCTATCTGGCCAACTTTGCCGGCTCCCTGCTGGTGGCCGCCGGGTGCGCCTACTTCGGACAGATGGAGCTGGGCTCCCTGGCCGCGTACACCATGAAGATGGCCGCCGCCAAGTGCGCCCTCCCCTTCCAGAACGCTCTGGTGCTGGGCTTTTTCTGCAACGCGCTGGTGTGCCTGGCCGTGCTGATGTCCATGTCCGCCCGGGACAGCGCCGGAAAGCTTCTCGGCGCCTATCTCCCCATCTGCTTTTTCGTCCTGTGCGGATTTGAGCACTGTGTGGCCAATATGTTCTACATCTCCGCCGGCCTGATGGCCAAAACCGTCCCCGCCTACGCCCAGCTGGCCCATACCCTCGGGATGGACACCAGCGCGCTGACCCTGCGGGGGTTCCTGCTGGGCAACCTGCTCCCGGTCACCATCGGGAACATCCTGGGCGGGATGGCTGTGGCCTGGCTGATGTGGTTTGTCCACCTGAAGGGCCGCAAGGCCGCCGCCGTGTGACCGTTGCCCCCAACCGCCCCCCTCTTCCCCGCCGGCGCGGCTTCCCTCCCCCGGCCGGGCGTCCCCCTCGACAAATCCGGGTGCAGGCGCTATAATATACTCATAACAAAGCCGCAGCCGTATCCCGGCTGGGAGCGGACGGCTCCCCCCTCGCCGGGCGGACAAGGAGGATTTTTATGAACAACAAAATCATCACCATCAGCCGGCAATTCGGCAGCGGCGGGCGGACCGTCGGCCGGCAGGCCGCCCAGGCCCTGGGCATCCCCTGCTATGACCAGGAGCTGCTGGAAAAAATTGCGGAAGAGAGCGGCTTCTCCAAGGAGTTCATCCGGGACCGGGGGGAGCACACCCCCCACAGCAGCTGGCTGGCCAACGCCTTCTCTGACCGGGGCCCCCACGGGCTGTCCACCCAGGATTATCTGTGGACCATTCAGAGCCAGCTTATTCTGGAGCTGGCGGAGAAAGGCCCCTGCGTCATTGTGGGCCGCTGCGCCGACTATATCCTCCGGGATAAGACGCCCTGCCTGCGGGCCTTCATCCACGCCGGGCTGGACCAGCGAGCCGACCGCATCGTGCGGGTCTATGGCCAGACGGACGAGGCTCCCGTCAAACGCCTGCGGGACAAAGACAAACGCCGGGCCGCCTATTACCGCTTCTATACCGAGATGGAGTGGGGCGACGCCCGCAACTACCACATCTGCCTGGACAGCGGCGCGGTGGGCATCCAGCGGTGCGCCGACATCATTGTGGAACTCTATCACGCCTTCCCCCAGCAGGGGTGACTCTCCGGGCCCGGCCCGGGGCAGCTCTCTGACATGAAAGTCCCGGGCCGGAGATATTCCGGCCCGGGACTTTTTATGCCTGGCTATTCCACGGTGACGCTCTTGGCCAGGTTTCTGGGTTTGTCGATGTCGCAGCCGCGCTGAAGGGCCACATAGTAGGCAAACAGCTGGAGGGGAACCACTCCCAGACAGGGCAACAGCAAATCGTGGACGTCCGGGATGGTCATCACCGCGTCAGCGGTGCGGGCCATCTCCTCCCGGCGGCGCTCGGTGGTCAGGGCCAGCACGCCGGCCCCCCGGGACTTGACCTCCACCACGTTGCTCATGACCTTTGGGAACAGCCTGTCATAGGTGGCCAGCGCCACCACCAGGGTGCCGTCCTCAATCAGGGAGATGGTGCCGTGCTTCAGCTCTCCGGCGGCGTAGGCCTCCGAGTGGATGTAGGATATCTCCTTCAGCTTCAGGGAGCCCTCCAGGCCCAGGGCGTAGTCCACGTTGCGGCCCATAAAGAAGACGGAGCTGTGGTTGAAGCACCGGGAGGCAAAGTACTGGATGCCGTCCTTCCGCTCCAGCACTTTCTCCATCTCATCGGGCAGCTGGGCGAAGGCGTCCAGGGCGGCGCGGTACTCCGCCTGCGGCACCGTGCCCAGCTCCCCGGCAAAGTAGACCGCCAGCAGGGACAGCAGGGCCAGCTGGGTGGAATAGGCCTTGGTGGTGGCCACGGCAATCTCCGGCCCGGCCCAGGTGTAGAGCACCTGGTCGCTCTCCCGGGCGATGGAGCTGCCCACCACGTTGACGATGGACAGCACAAAGGCCCCCAGTCTCCTGGCCTCCCGCAGGGCCGCCAGGGTGTCCAGGGTCTCCCCCGACTGGCTGATGACAATGACTAGGGTGCGCCGGTCCACAATGGGCTGCATATACCGAAACTCCGAGGCCAGGGCCACCTCCACAGGCCTGCGGGTCAACCGCTCCAGCTGATACTTGCCCACCATGCCCACATGGTAGCTGGAGCCGCAGGCCACGATGTAGATTTTTTCCATCTCCCGGATGTACTGCCCGCTCAGGGCAAAGTTCTCCAGCGTGATTTCCCCGCCCTGGAGCCGGGGGGACAGGCACCGGCGCAGGGCCTGCGGCTGCTCCATAATCTCCTTGAACATGAAGTGCTCATAGCCGCCCTTCTCGGCGGCGTCCACGTCCCAGTCCACCTGGACAACCGGCTTCTCCACCGGCTGCATCAGCCGGTCATAGCACCGGATGCCCTGCCGGGTGAGAACGGCCACTTCCCCGTCCTCCAGATAGCTCACCTGGCGGGTGTGGCGGAGGATGGCGGTGACGTCGCTGGCCAGAAAGGCGCACCCCTCCCCATAGCCCAGAATCAGCGGGCTGTCCTTTCGCACCGCCACAATCTGGCCGGGGCAGTCGGCGCAGACGATTCCCAGGGCGTAGGCCCCCTGGATGCGGCGCAGCACCCGGCCCACCGCGGCCAGCAGGTCCCCGTCATAGAAGTACTCAATCAGCTGGGCCACCACCTCGGTGTCCGTCTCAGAGGTAAAAGGCACTCCCTTGTCCTCCAAAAAGGCCTTTAGTCCGGCATAGTTCTCAATAATTCCGTTGTGAACCACGGCAATCCTGCCGCTGCGGCTCACCTGGGGGTGGGAATTTTCGTCGCTGGGCGCCCCGTGGGTGGCCCAGCGGGTGTGCCCCACGCCGGCGCTCCCCGGCAGGTCCGCGCCGCCGTGGAGCTGGCCGGCCAGCACCGCCAGCCTCCCGCTGGCCTTCCGGACGGACAGGCGCCCGGTCTGCCCGTCCAGCACCGCCACACCGGCGGAGTCGTACCCCCGGTACTCCAGGCGGGACAGCCCCTCCAGCAGGATGGGGGCCGCCTGCTCCTGGCCGATATAGCCTACGATACCACACATATGTCTCGTTTCCTCCTGTTCGCATCAGAATTCAGGAGGGCAAACTCGCAGCCATTTGACCTCGTTCCCCGGTCACAGCCCCTCTGTTTTGCGGTCGCCCGCATATTTGCTGGCTGTGTGCGCGCCCGGAGCCGGCGCGGAGGGGCATCCGCCGAAGATTCGATTCTCCCCTCTCCTCGTCGTCCCGCCGCTGGGCGGGCGCTGGCGCTTCTGATGGGCCGGACCCATACTCCTCCTTTCTCTCTGCGATGAAGCGGGCCGGCCCGGACAGGACCGCCGCGCTCCGGGGGCTATTATAGCACCTGGCGGGGAGAATTTCCACCGCCGCTTTTCCCGGGCAATATCCGCCCTTCCCGAGCGGGCGCCGTTATATAGATGCCGTTAAGATTTCCCTTTCTTTTGACGAATCCCATGATTTTCCCACCCTTGCGGGGCAGTTTCTTGAGCGTTCCGCCGTTGACTTTTCCCCAAGAGGGAGACTAAGATAGGCAGGCATTGAAACAGTATGATACGAGGTCTGCGTTCCCTCGGAGGAGGTCTTGCTCTTGCTCAAAAAAATCAGTGTTTTGACCGCCGCGCTGTTGCTGTGCTGCGTGCCGGTCCTGGCCTTCAACAGCACCTCTGGCCCGGCGCAGGCGCTGGCCGGGACCCCGTGGTGGCTGTGCGTCCCCTTCGCGGGGCTGCTGCTGTCCATCGCCATTCTCCCCCTGCTCCTCCCCCGCTGGTGGGAGGAGCGCCAGCCCTGGGTGGTGGCCTTCTGGTCCCTGCTCTTCCTGGTCCCCTTCGCCTGCCTCAACGGGGCCGCCGCCGCGGCGGAGACCGCGCTGGAGTGTATGGTCAACGACTATCTCACTTTCATTGTGCTCCTGTTCGGCCTGTTCTGCGTGGCGGGCAACATCACCCTGGACGGCGACCTGGCCGGCTCCCCCCGAATCAACGTGGCGCTGCTGCTGTTCGGCACGCTGCTGTCCAGCTGGGTGGGCACCACCGGCGCCAGTATGCTGATGGTCCGCCCGGTCATCAAGATGAACGCCTGGCGCAAACACCGCCGGCACATCATGGTGTTTTTCATCTTCCTAATCTCCAATATCGGCGGCTGTCTGACCCCCATCGGCGACCCGCCGCTGCTCATGGGCTTTGCCCGGGGCGTCCCCTTCTTCTGGTCCCTGCGGCTGCTGCCCATTCTGGCCCTGAACACCGCCATCCTGCTGTTTCTCTTCTACCGGGTGGATATGGCCGCCTACCGCAAGGACATCGCCCAGGGGATGCGGCCCGACATCAGCCGCCCTGGCACCCAGGTCCATATCCGCGGGCTGCACAACCTGCTCTACCTGGCGATGATTGTGGCCGCCGTCATCCTCAGCGGCACGCTCCCCTCCCTCCCCCTGTTCCAAAACGCCCAGGGCGACGTGCTGGGCCTGCCCATCTTCGGGCAGGTGGTCCTCACCTTCCCCTCCATGCTGGAAATCGCCATCATCCTGCTGGCCGCCCTGCTCTCCTTCCGGACCACCGACCCCGGAATACGCAAGTCAAACCACTTTACGTGGGGCGCCATCCGTGAGGTAGCGGTGCTCTTTGTCGGTATTTTCCTCACCATGCAGCCCGCTCTGACGCTGCTTAAGACCTATGGCGGAAGCCTGGGGCTGACCACCCCCTTCCAGATGTTCTGGGCCGCCGGCGCCCTGTCCAGCTTCCTGGACAACACCCCCACCTATCTGGTGTTTCTCACCACCGCCGCCGCCGAGGGCTTCACCAGCGGGCTTAGCACCTCGCTGGGCATTGTGCCCGCCCAGATGCTCATGGCCATCTCCTGCGGCGCGGTCTTCATGGGGGCCAACACCTATATCGGCAACGCCCCCAACTTCATGGTCAAGGCCATCTCCGACGAAAATGGCATCCAGATGCCCTCCTTCTTTGGGTATCTGCTCTGGTCCCTGGCTTTCCTGATTCCCGTGTTCCTGCTGGATTCCCTGCTATTTTTCCTCTAAAGGAGGCCGACGAGAGATGGAAGAACACAATCTCCAAAAGCTGACGGAAATCGCCGGCCGCATCTATGACCTGGACGCCGAGGTCTACCGGGTCCTGGGCTCCGGCCTGGGCCGGGTGTTCAACGTGAGCAGGCAGGCCGCCATTCAGGACCTGACCGGCGTGATGGTGGAGATGCCGAAAATTCACTACCTGCGCAGCGAGATGGCCCTGATTGGCAACATGGCCCGGACCATCCAGGACCGGCAGGCCCGTTCCCGAATCATGAGCGAGTACAACGAGATTATGAAGCTCATCGAGACCCTGCCCACCAACTTCAACTCCGCGGACATTCTGGACGAGGAGATGGCCAGCCTCAACAGCGCCAATCTGTCCGGGCGCTTTGCCGGCGGGCGGCACCTGATCATCTGCATCGGCCGCACCTATGGCTGCGCGGGCACTGACATCGGCTTCGCCCTGGCCGACAAGCTGAAAATCAACTACTACGACTCCGAAATCTTTGCCGAGGTGCTGGAGCGGCTGGAGGCCAATCAGGACGAGGTGAAGGACCGCTCCAGCTTCGCCCACCCCCAGAATCTCAACCAGAGCCTGGGAATCGACCGGCACCGCTCTTTGAAGCAGCGCCTGCGGGAGTTCAACCGCTACCACGGCCTGCCCAAGGGGGACGCGGTGTTCTTCAACCAAAGCGCCCTGATTTGCGAGATGGCCCAGCGGGAGGACTTTATTATCATGGGCCGGTGCGCCGACGTGGTGCTCACCAACCACCGCGTTCCCCATGTGAGCATCTTCATCAACGCCCCCTTCCAGCTGCGGGTGCGCCGGGTGATGCAGACAGACAAGCTCAGCTATAAGGCCGCCTGCAAAATGCTGCGCCGGCTGGACCGGCAGCACAAGAGCTACTACAAGTTCTACACCGGCCGGGAGTGGGGCAACAGCATCAACTACGACCTGTGCATCAACTCCGCCAGCTATGGCATTGAAGGCTCTGTCCAGCTCATCGAGCGGGTCATCAGCCAGCACGCCAGACGGTAACGCAAACCGGGGAAGCACGCCTGCGCGTGCCTCCCCGGTTTGCGTTTTCCTTACCGCTCCATCTTCCAAAACTGGGCGCTGTACGGCGGCAGCAGGCTCCCGCCGCCAAAGTCGTGCTCCCGCCCGGACAGCAGGTCCCAGGCCAGCCCGCAGCCGGCGTCAAAGTGGGCGGTATAGGGCTCGCTTCCCGCGTTGATGGCCACCAGCACCCGCTGCTCCTGATACCTGCGCTGGAAAATAATCTGCTGGTTGGTGAGCAGCACGTTCTTGTAATCCCCATCCCACAGCGCCCGGCTGCTCCGGCGGGCCGCGGCCAGCTTTGCAATCCAGGCGGTCAGCTGGTTCTCCTCCGGCCGGGAAAGGGCGGGGCGCAGGGCGGCGTCCCCGTCCTTCTTCTGACCGGTCAGCCCCCACTCGCTGCCGTAATATACCGCCGGCACGCCGGGCATCCCAAATATCATGGCATAGGCCAGGGGCAGGTGCTCAGGCCGGCTGAGCTGCGAGGCGATGCGGGTCACATCGTGGTTGTCCAGGAAGGACAGCAGATGCCGGCCCTTGTACAGGGTCCAGGGCTCCGGTCCGAACTGCCGGGCCAGGGAGTGGCCAATCTCAAACATATTCATGCTGTTGAAGCTGGACCACAGGCCCTTATAGCACTCGTAATTGGTCACCGAATCGCACAGCCCCGGCCCCATCCAGCGGTTATAGTCCCCGTGCAGGGTCTCGCCAAGGAGTACAAACTCCGGCTTCAGCCCATCCACAAAGGCCCGCAGCTGTCCCAGATACTCCACAGGCAGGCAGTAGGCCACGTCCAGCCGCAGCCCGTCAATGTCAAAGCGCTCCACCCAGGAGCGCACGGCGTCAAACTGGTGGGCCACCACCGCCGGGTTGGCCAGGTTCAGCTTCACCAGCTCATAGTGGCCCTCCCAGCCCTCGTACCAGAAGCCGTCGTTGTAATTGCTGTTGCCGTCGAAGCGGATGTGAAACCAGTCTTTGTAGGGGCTGTCCCACTTGTGCTCCCGCACGTCCCGAAAGGCCCAGAATCCCCGGCCCACATGGTTGAACACCCCGTCCAGCATCACCCGCAGCCCGGCCTGGTGGAACGCCTGGCACACCCGGGCCAGCTCCTCTTCGCCCCCCAGGCGGGGGTCCACGGTGAAATAGTCCCGGGTGTCGTACCCGTGCCGGTCGCTGGAAAAGACCGGGTTTAGCAGCACCGTGTCCGCGCCGCAGCCGCGGATATGCTCCACCCAGTCCAGCAGGCTCAAAATCCGGGGCACCGGCGCGGCTGCGTCCGCCGCCCCCTCCTCCGGGGCCGCGCACAGACCCAGGGGATAAATCTGATAGACGGCCGCTTGGTCAAACCACATAGACGCCTCTCCTTCCGCTGTTTCTTATCTGTTATCATACCCCATCCGCCCCCACTGCGCAAGAAAAATCCGCCTGGAGTGCGGACCTAAAATTTCCAGCTCCGCCGCCAAAACAGGTGACAAGCGCCGCGACTCGTGGTACAATATTCTCAAGCCGGAACCGCTTCCCCGCTCTGGCGGGGCCGACCATCAAGAGTTGTAGGAGGATATGATTCATGGAACGATTTGGCATCTCTGTCGCGGTGAAAAACGTCCCCGCCCTGGATACACAGTTCATTCCCCTGCTGAAGTTCAACCAGGCTTTTCTGGCCGGCGCGGCCAAGCCTGTCTCCCTGGCTGTGGAGCGGGCCGACGGCCAGATGGCCGCCTGCCACACCAAAATCCACGGCACTCCCGAGATGGCGCAGGCCGACCACTATTACATCAACCGCCTGGTCAAGACCATTTTGTGGATGAAGGGCGGCTACAAAATCTATGTGGCGGGGGACCGGGACACCTACGAGTACCTGAGCCAGGCCTTCAGCGCCGGGGGCGAGCAGGCCTTTGACTGGGACTATATGGCAAATATCTTCGAGCGGCCCTTCCAGGTGGTCTGGTGCGACCAGGTCCCCCAGGCCAAGGACGCCCCCAAGGCCATGGGCGGCCACCTGGAGGGCTGCCGCATCGGCTTTGACGCCGGCGGCTCCGACCGGAAGGTGTCTGCCGTTATCGACGGGGAGACGGTCTTTTCCGAAGAGGTGGTCTGGTTCCCCAAGACGAATGCCGACCCCGATTACCACTACGAGGGCATTGTCTCCGCCCTGAAAACCGCCGCCTCCCATATGCCCCGGGTGGACGCGGTGGGCGTGTCCTCCGCCGGCATCTATATCAATAACCGCACCATGAGCGCCTCCCTGTTCCTGAAGGTCCCCAAGCAGCTCTATGACGCCAAGGTAAAGGACATCTATATCCGCGCCATCACCGACACCTTCGGCCCCGGCATTCCTTACGCCGTGGTCAACGACGGCGACGTGTCCGCCCTGGCGGGCACCATGAGCCTCAACGACAACAACGTGCTGGGCATCGCCATGGGCACCAGCGAGGCCGTGGGCTATGTGGACGGCCAGGGGCGCATCACCGGCTGGCTTAACGAGCTGGCCTTCGTCCCGGTGGACGCCAATCCCGACGCCATGCGGGACGAGTGGTCGGGGGACATCGGCTGCGGCGTGAAGTACTTCTAGCAGGATGCCGTCATCAAGCTGGCCCCCCGGGCGGGTATCCAGCTGGATGAGAGCCTCTCCCCCGCGGAAAAGCTGAAGGTGGTCCAGGGCCTGATGGCCCAGGGCGATTCCCGGGCCGCCCAGGTATACGAGTCCATCGGCGTGTACCTGGCCCACTCCCTGGCCTACTACCACGAGCTGTACCAGTTCCGGCACGTGCTCCTTCTGGGGCGGGTCATGTCCGGCAAGGGGGGAGATTTGCTGCTGGAGCGCTGCAAACAGGTGCTGGCCGACGAGTATCCCCAGGTGGCCAAGGCCATCAACCTGGCCCTCCCCGACGAGAAGTTCCGCCGGGTGGGGCAGTCCGCCGCCGCCGCCAGCCTGCCTGAGATTCCCAGCTAATTCCTCTTGTTCGTATGAAAACGCTCCCTGTCCCGCCCGCGGGACAGGGAGCGTTTCTTACCGCTCATAGCCGCTGTTTCGCTTTAAAAATTCCCCGGCCCGGTCCTCCTGGCCGGGGAGCAGGGGGACGGACAGCGCGCCCCCCGTGGCCGCCTGGAGGACAAGGGCCCGGCGGCGCCCCTCCCCGGCCAGCTTCAGGGTGGGGCCGCTGCCCCAGGGGGCGTACAGCACCCGGGTGGCGTGGCTGTCATGGGACAAGGCGGCCAGCCCCCGCCCGGTGCGGGCAAGGAAATATTCCGGGCACTCGGCCTTCCCGCCCCCGGGAAGCAGGCGCGCCCGCGGATGGCGCAGCCACAGGCAGTCCTCCAGCCGGTCCCCCAGCCGGTAGCACAGCAGGCAGATGTGGTACATCCCATAGCTGTCCTCCAGCAGCCAGCGCATCCCGCCGGGGTCGGGGTGTGCGGTGGGGAAGGGCCGCAGGGGCGGCTGTCCCAGCAGCAGGGACAGCACCGGGGCCAGCTGGTCCTCCTTCACCTTGTTGTAGGAGAAGGCAAAGGGGCCGCCCTCCCCGCCATGGACGGTGACGGTGCATTTGAGCAGCTGCACCTGGTACTCCACCGACAGCCCGCCGCCCCGGAGCCGCGCCTGCCGTACCTGGCGGCGCTCCAGGGCCTGGAGCAACACCTCATCCCCCCACCAGGCGGCCGCGTACTCCTCCGCCCAGCTGCCCTGGCGCAGCTTTGGAATGTAGGTGGCATTTCCCGGCGGCATCCCCCCGGCGATCCACTCCTCCAGCGCAGGGCGGAAGGGGGCGGGCAGCTCCTGCCAGTCATAGATTCGCTTGGGCCACGAGGCCAGCGTGGGCCTTCGGTCCTCCCAAAATCCCATTCTGCTTCCTCCCTGTGGACAAAACGCCGCAGAAAGGCCGGGCCCTCTGCGGCGTTTTGCTTATTCTTTGTCCTGTCCGTCCTGACCGGCGTCCCCGCCGTCAGCACGCTCCGATTCGCCGGGCTGCTGGGACGGCTCCTCCGGCTGCCGGCCGGCGGTATCCTCCCCCTCCGGCGGGGCGTCGCCCTGCCCCTCGGACTCAGGGGGGGCTATCTGCTGGCTGACGATGTGGATGTGCTTGGCCGGGGCCTCGATTCCCTCGGGCACGGTGGGACGGTAGGCGTGCTCACTCTTGCGGGTGGTGGCGTAAGCCTCCTCCACCAGGGCGGGGTCCCGCCCCTCGATGATGGCCACCATCTCGCCTCCGGTGATGGTCTCCTTCTCCAGCAGGTAGGCCACCACCTTGTGCATATCCTCCAGGTTCTCTCTGAGCACCTCCACCGCCTGGGCGTAACACACGTCCAGAATGGACTTGACCGCCTTGTCCATCACGGCGGCGGTATCCTGGGCGCAGTCCAGGCCGTAGCCCCCGTCCAGGTACTGGTTTCGCACCGAACCCAGGGCCATCATGCCGAACTCCTCGCTCATGCCGAACATGGCCACCATATTCCGGGCGATGTTGGTGGCCTCCTGGATGTCCTGGGAGGCGCCGTTGGTCATGGTGTTCATCACCACTTCCTCGGCGGCGCGGCCGCCCATGGAGACGGTAATCTGGGCCATCAGCTCTTCCTTGGTGCGCAGGTTGGTCTTGTCCTCCTCGGGCATGAGCAGCGTATACCCCAAAGACCCCTCCGTGTGGGGCACGATGGTAATCTTCTGCACCGGCTCGGCGTTTTTCTGCTTATAGGCCACCATGGCGTGGCCCACCTCGTGGTAGGCCACCAACTTGCGCTCAAACTCGGTGAGCACCGAGTTTTTCTTCTCGCTGCCGGCGATGACGAATTCGAAGGAGGCCAGCAGGTCCTCCTGATTGACCGCCCGGCGGCCGTGGCGCACGGCCCGCAGGGCCGCCTCGTTGACCAGGTTGGCCAGGTCGGCGCCCACGGTGCCGGCGGTGGCCAGGGCAATCTTCTTCAAATCCACGTCCTCGCTCAGGCGGATGTTCCGGGTGTGGACCTGGAGGGTGGCCAGGCGGCCGGCCAGATTGGGCCGGTCGATGGTGATACGCCGGTCGAACCGGCCGGGGCGCAGCAGGGCCTTGTCCAGCACCTCGGGCCGGTTGGTGGCCCCCAGGACGATAACGCCCTTGCCCGGGTCAAAGCCGTCCAGCTCAGCCAGCAGCTGGTTGAGGGTCTGCTCCCGCTCGTCGTTGCCCCCCAGGCGGTTGTCCCGGGACTTGCCGATGGTGTCAATCTCGTCGATAAAGATGATACAGGGGGCCATCTTGCTGGCCTCTTTGAACAGGTCGCGGACACGGGAGGCGCCCACGCCCACGAACATCTCCACAAAGTCAGAGCCGCTGATGGAGAAGAAGGGGACGCCCGCCTCGCCGGCCACGGCCTTGGCCAGCAGGGTCTTGCCGGTGCCCGGAGGGCCGACCAGCAGGGCGCCCTTGGGCAGCTTTGCGCCAATCTCGGTGTATTTCTGGGGGTTGTGGAGGATGTCGATAATCTCCTGCAGGGACTCCTTGGCCTCGTCCTGGCCGGCCACATCCCGGAAGGTGACGCCGGTCTTTTTCTCCACATAGACCTTGGCGTTGGCCTTGCCCACGCCGCCCAGGCCTCCCATGCCGCCCTTCCCCCGGAAGAGGAACATCATGGCGCCCACCATAATCACAATGGGCAGCAGGGTGGTGATGATCAGCGACAGGAAATAGGCGGAGCTGTCCACCGGCGGGGTATAGTGCTCCACTCCGTGGTCATTCAGGAACTGGAGCAGTCCCGTGTCCTCCACCGGCGGCGGAGTGGTGACATACTCGGTCTCCTTGTTGTTCTGTATGGGGGGCATCCAGCCCATCAGGCCGCTCTCCTGCTGGCGGGCATCCTCGGGCAGATAGGCCAGCGCCTGCTCCTCCGCCCCCTCCTTGAGGACGATGGTGTACTGGCTGCTCTCCATCCTGACCTCGGCCACCAGGTCCGCGGCCACCCACTGGTGGAATACCGAGTAGTCCACCTCCACCTGGTTGGCATGGGCGTAGGAGCTGGTGCAGCTGCGGAACAGCATGGTGAGCACCAGCGCCCACAGGATGATACTGATAAGTCCTATGGTGTTCTTTTTGTTGTTATTTCCTTTATCTGGCTTCAAAGGAGCGTACCTCCAATTTTTCTGCGCATCCCCGGACCGGTCCGGGACAGCACGCCGCCCCGCGCCGCGGGGCTTTTCCAGTATCATACCACAACTTGACAGCAAAAACAAGAAACCCACACGTAAACTTTCTGTAACGGAAATCCCCTTGCCGGTCTCATTTGCCCCTTCCCTTTTCCCGGTCAGCTGTGGTACAATGTTTCTAAACTCAGATATGTGCGCTCCCGGCGCTGAAGCCGCAAGGGGGCCAGTCTGCCGACGAGAGGAAGGATTTCCCATGAACAAGCGTCCCCCCCTGCGCCATTCCGCCCCTGTGGAGCAGGAGAACGACGGGGTCATCGAGGGCCGCAACGCGGTCATCGAGGCGCTCCGGGCCGGCGTGGCCATCGACAAAATTTTTCTGCTAAAATCCGAGGCGGCCCCCGCCCTGGGCCATATCGCCTCCACCGCCCGGGAGCGGGGCATCGTCGTGGTGGACGCCGACCGGCGCAAGCTGGACGGCATGAGCCGTACCCATGCCCACCAGGGGGTCATCGCCTTAGCGGCCGTCCGGGAGTATGCCAGTGTGGACGACATCCTCGCCGCCGCCCGGGAAAAGGGGGAGCCCCCCCTCATCGTGGTGTGCGACGAGCTGTCCGACCCCCACAACTTAGGGGCGGTCATCCGCACCGCCGACGCCGCCGGGGCCCACGGGGTCATCATCCCCAAGCGCCGCTCCGCCGGTCTGACCGCCGTGGTGGCCAAAACCTCCGCCGGGGCGGTGGCCCATGTGCCGGTGGCCCGGGTGCCCAACCTGCCAGCCCTGCTCCGGGAGCTGAAGCAGGCCGGCGTGTGGGTGTTCGGCACGGCGATGGACGGCTCCACCCCCCTCTACCAGGCCGATTTGAAGGGGCCCGCCGCCATTGTGATTGGCAGCGAGGGCGCGGGCATGGGCCGGCTGGTGGCGGACAGCTGCGACTTCACCGTGTCCATCCCCATGTTCGGCAAGATAAACTCCCTGAACGCCTCCGCCGCGGCCGCTGTGCTCCTCTATGAGGCGGTGCGCCAGCGGACGGGAGGCTGACCCTCCGCCCTCTCCGGGGCGGCTATTCTGTTGACACCGAGGTTTTCCATCCATGCGCGACGAAGAGAAACAGAACATAGGCGACGAGCTGTCCCAAGTCAAATCGCTCATCGGACAGGCCAAGGGGGAGGACTACGCCTTGGACGACATCCTGGCCGAGTTTGGCCAGGGACCTGGTCCCAGGCCGAAGGGGGCCAAGCGCCCCCGCCCGGAGGGAAAGGTCGTGGCCTTCCCCGGCGCAGCCACCCTTCCGGCCCAGGAAGCGCCCCCCGCCCCCGCCCAGGACTCCGGCGGCCCGGCGGAGCAGGGCGCTCCCCCCGCCGGCGGGGAGACGGACCGCGCCCAGGTCATCCCCTTCCCCGAGGAGGAGAGCGTCCTGTCCGCCTTCCTGAAGGACCTGAGCAAGAAGGCCGACGACTATGCCGACCATATGTACGAGGAGGACGAGGCCACCGACCCCGAGGAGGTCCGGCGGCTGGAGGAGTTGATTCCCGGCACCGACCAGGAGGAGGTCCAGCCCCCCAGCGCCCCCTCCCGGTGGCACAGGCCCCGGCGGGAGGACCCGCCCCCTCCGGACGCGTCCCCCCAGAAGCTCTTTCTGCGGTACAGCAAGGGGCTGTCCGCCATGTGGCTGCGGAGCTGGTTTTTGATGCTGCTGTCCCTGCTGGGGCTGTTTCAGGCGCTGGTGCCAGCTCTGGGCTTCACCTGGCAGCCCCCTCTGGACGCCCCCGCCGCCCAGGCCTGGATTTGCGCGGCCCTGCTGGGGACGGGCATCCTGTTGGGGGGCGACGTGGTCCTGACCGGGCTGATTCGCGCCTTTCAGGCAAAAGTGGGCATGGATACCCTGACCGCCCTGGCCTGCCTGTTCACCCTGGCCGACAGCGTCTGCGCCGCCCTGAGCCGGCAGCCGGAGTCCCGGCTGCCCTACGGGGCGGTCTGTCTGGCGGGGCTGTATTTCCAGCTGCGGGGCAGCTACCACAAGCGCCTGGCTCTCCGCCTGTCCTGCCGCACGGCGGCGGCCGCCGCCCACCCCTATCGGGTCACCCTGGACGAGGGCAAATGGAGCGGGCGGGACACCTATACCAAGTGGCAGGGCAGCGCCGAGGGCTTCGGCAGCCAGATTCAGGCCGACGACGGCGCCCAGCTGCTGTTCCGGCGGGTCTGCCCCCTGCTGCTGTTGGGAGATGTGCTGCTGGCCGTGCTGGCCAGCGTGGGCGCGGGCGCGCCCGGGCGCCTGCTGTGGGCCCTGTCCGCCCTGTTTACCGTGTCCGCCGCCTTTGGCGGAGCGCTGGCTTACGGCCGCTCCTTTCACAAGACAGCCCGCCGCCTGGCCCAGAGCGGGGCCGCCCTGGCGGGCTGGCCCGGTGTCGCCGGAGGGCGGAACGGGGGGCGGGTGCTGGTCACCGACACCGACCTGTTCCCCCCCGGCCACGTGGAGCTCAATGGCTATAAGGTCATGAAAGATTTCCCCGCCGAGCGGGTGGTGGCCTACACTGCCACGCTGATTCTGGACTCGGGCAGCGGCCTGGGCAAGGTCTTTCACGACCAGCTCCGGGCCATGGGCGGCCTGCTGCGCAAGGCCGACCGGCTCACCTGCTACGAGGGGGGCGGCCTGGGGGCCAACATCCGGGGGGAGCAGGTCCTGGTGGGGTCGGCCTCCTTCATGAATCTGATGGAGATTCCCCTCCCCCAGGGCCTGAACGTGAAAAACGCCGTATTCTGCGCCATTGACGGCGCGCTGGCCGGTATCTTCGCCCTGAGCTACACCCTGCCCGACACGGTGTTCCCCGCCTTAGAGATGCTGATGCTGGAAAAGATTGGGCCTGTTCTGGCCACCCGGGATTTTAACCTCATCCCCGCCATGCTCCAACAGCGCTTCAAGCTGGCGGCGGACAAAATGGACTTCCCCCCCGTGGAACGCCGCCGGGAGCTGTCCGACCCGGAGCAGAGCCACAGCGGCACCCTTACCGCCCTGCTATGCCGGGAGGGCCTGCTCCCCTTTGCCGAGGCCGCCGTGGCCGCAAAGCGCCTGCGGTGGGCCACCCGGGCGGGGGCGGCCCTATGCTGCGCGGGCTCTGTCCTGGGCATGGCCCTGGCCGCCTACCTGGTCTCGGTGGGGGCCTACACCTCTCTCTCCCCTTTAAACCTGCTCCTCTACCTGCTCAGCTGGCTGTCGCCGGTCTGGCTGCTGTCCAGCTGGAGCCACAGATTTTGAGAAAAAAGCTCCCCATTGACAGGCGCGGGGCGGTCCGGAAGGACCGCCCCATTTTTATGTCAACCTATTTGCCTCCACGCCAGCAGCACCAGCCCCGCCGCCTGGAGCAGCAGCAACAACCCAAACCCCCACCGGAACTTCCGCCGGCGAATTTTATGACGGAAGGCCTTCATCCCCAGCACTCCGCCCAGCGCCCCGCCCAGCACCGGGAACAAAAACAGCCCTTTCTCCGGGATGCGCCACCGGCCCCGGCTGGCCCGCCTCTTGTCCGCCCCCATCATCACAAAAGCCGCCCCGTTCACCGCCAGCAGGTACAGTCCCAACATCTGCCACAGTTCCTTTGACACTCCGGCCACCTCCTCTTCCTCCTCAGTGTAACCCCCCGCGCCCCGCTTGGCAACCTCTGTTTTTTGTCCGGCCGGCGGCTTTTTTCTTCTTATTTTCCCGATAAATTTTTTTGGAAGATGTTGCAATAATTCTTTCATATCGGTATAATGTTATTTGCAGATTGCCAGAAGCGGCTTTGGGCCGCGTATCTACTTGGACGGCGGCGGCGCTCTGCCCCGCCCGGCCTCAGGCTCCGGTCAGGCCGCCGCCGCAAAAGAAGAAAGGAATGAAGTAAACAAATGGCAAACAAGTTCGTCTACCTTTTCTCCGAAGGCAACGCGAATATGCGCGAGCTGCTGGGCGGAAAGGGCGCCAACCTGGCAGAGATGACCAACATCGGCCTGCCTGTGCCCCAGGGCTTTACCATCACCACCGAAGCCTGCACCCAGTACTATGAGGACGGCCAGAAAATCAACAGCGAGATTCAGGGCCAGATCATGGAGTATATCTCCAAGTTAGAGGAGATCACCGGCAAGAAGTTCGGCGACCTGGACAACCCCCTGCTGGTCTCCGTGCGCTCCGGCGCCCGGGCCTCTATGCCCGGCATGATGGACACTATCCTGAACCTGGGCCTCAACGAGGACGTGGTGCAGGTGCTGATTCGCAAGTCCGGCAACCCCCGCTGGGCCTGGGACTGCTACCGCCGGTTCATCCAGATGTACTCCGACGTAGTCATGGAAGTGGGCAAGAAGTACTTCGAGCAGCTCATTGACAAGATGAAGGAGGAGCGCGGCGTCACCCAGGACGTGGACCTCACCGCCGAGGACCTGAAGGAGCTGGCCGGCCAGTTCAAGGCCGAGTACAAGGCCAAAATCGGCGCCGACTTCCCCTCCGACCCCAAGGAGCAGCTGATGGGCGCCATCAAGGCCGTGTTCCGCTCCTGGGACAACCCCCGGGCCAACGTGTACCGCCGGGACAACGACATCCCCTACTCCTGGGGCACCGCCGTCAACGTGCAGTCCATGGCCTTTGGCAACATGGGCGACGACTGCGGCACCGGCGTGGCCTTTACCCGCAACCCCGCCAC
>CASECK010000164.1 GCA_949286295.1 uncultured bacterium
CGCACCGAGATTATCGATGACCACCAGACCGAGCAGGCCGGCGCCGTGGAGGAGGAGGTCCCGGACTATCCGGTCCACCTGTTCTTCTCCCGGGAGGGCTATCTGAAGAAGATTCCCCCCCAGTCCCTGCGCATGGCCAGCGAGCAGAAATACAAGGAGGGGGACGGCCCCTTCCTGCAGTGGGAGGCCAACAACCGGGACGAGCTGCTGGTGTTCACCGACAGGCAGCAGTGCTACAAGACCCGGCTGTCCGACTTCGACGACACCAAGGCCAGCGCGCTGGGCGACTATCTGCCCACCAAGCTGTCCATGGACCCGGAGGAGCGGGCCATCTGGGCCTGTATCCCCGGGGATTACTCCGGCCAGCTGCTGTTCTTCTTTGAAAACGGCAAGGCCGCCCGGGTGGAGCTGAGCGCCTATCAGACCCAGACCCGGCGCAAGAAGCTCACCGGGGCCTATTCGGACAAGGCCCCCCTGGTGGCCGCCTTCCTGATTCGGGAGGACTTCGAGGCCGCCGTTTTCTCCAGCGAGGGGCGGTGCGTGGTGTTCCACACCGCCAGTCTCAACCCCAAGACCACCCGGGCCACCCAGGGGGTCAACGTGATGACTCTCAAGCCAAAATACCGGGTGGAGAAGGTTCTCCCCCTGGCCGGCACCGCCATTGTCAACGCCGCCCGGTACCGGGCCCGCTCTCTGCCCGTGGCCGGCGCGCTTGTGAAGGAGGAGGACCGGGGCGAGCAGCAGCTGTCCCTCCTGTAAGCCAGTTGAAACAAGGAGGCTTTCTATGAAAAAAACCGCCCACGCCCGCACGGTCAGGCGCTATCTCTGGATTACCGTGGGTTCTGTCATCTACGCCGTGGGGTTTGACTGGCTGTACGCCCCCAACGACATCGGCTTTGGCGGCATCACCTCCCTGGGGCAGATTCTCAATCACTATATCCCCGCCCTGCCCATCGGTATGGTGGTGTTGGTGGCCAACATCCCCCTGTTCCTGCTGGGCTGGCGGCTGTTGGGCCGGGGGCTTCTGATCTCCTCGCTGTACGCCATGGCGGCCACCTCCCTGCTGGTGGACCTGTTCGCCTGGCGCTTCACCTTCCCACCCATGGACCCCATGCTGGCCGCGGTGGTGGGCGGGGCCGTCACCGGCCTGTCGCTGGGCGTTATTCTCGGCCAGGGGGCCACCACCGGGGGCACCGACCTCATCGCCCGGCTGCTGAAGCTGCCCTTCGCCTGGCTGCCGGTGGGCCGGCTGCTGCTGGCCGTGGACCTCATTATGATTGCCCTGGTGGCCCTGGCCTTTCGGAGCGTGGACAGCGCCCTGTACGGCATCATCGCCCTGTATATCTCCACCATCGCCATAGATGGGGTCATCTATGGCATGGACGCCTCTAAAGTGGCCTATATCATCTCCTCCCAGCCCAGACAGGTGGCCGCCGCCATCGACCAGCAGCTGGACCGGGGGGTTACCTTTCTCCACGGAGAGGGGGGCGGCAGCGGCCAGGACAAGCTGGTGCTCCTGTGCGCCTTCAAGCAGCGGCAGATTGTCTCGCTGAAGCAGCTGGTCCACGAGATAGACCCCGGGGCCTTTCTGATTGTGTGCAACGCCCACGAGGTGCTGGGCGAGGGGTTCCGCCGGTACCGGAAAAACGACATCTGACTGGATAAGGAAAGGAGAGGGGCTCCCATGGCTGATTGGAACAAGCTCATCAAACATCTGGAGCGGCGGGGGTACGCCGTCCGCCGCTTCCCCAGCGCCGGGCAGGCCGCAGGGTATCTGGACAAAGAGATTGACGGGACCACCGTGGCCTTCGGCGGCTCCATGACTCTTAAGCAGATGGGGCTTTACGGCCTGCTGCGCTCCCACAACCAGGCCGTCTGGCACTGGGAGGGCGGCTCGCTGGACCAGGCCGCCGGCGCCGAGGTCTATCTCACCTCCGCCAACGCCGTGGCCGAGACCGGGGAGATTATCAACATCGACGGCAACTGCAACCGGGTCTCCTCCAGCCTGTACGGCCACAAAAGGGTCTATTTCGTCATCGGCTCCAACAAGGTGGCCCCCGACTTTGAGTCCGCCCTGTGGCGCGCCCGGAATATCGCCGCCCCCAAGAACGCCCAGCGCCTGGGGGCGGACACCCCCTGCGCGGCCAAAGGGGACCGGTGCTATGACTGCGACAGCCCCGGGCGCATCTGCAACGCCCTGGCGGTGCTGTGGCGCAAGCCCCGCCCCATTGAGGTCATGGAAATCATTTTGGTGGACCAGGCTCTGGGCTACTGAGCCCAGGACCGCCCCGTCCCGGAACAGGAGGTGTTTCCCTTGAAGCGCAAACTGGCCCTTGCTCTGGCCCTGGCCGCCGCCCTGGCCCTGCCCGGGTGCTCCGCCCTGCTGGAGCGGACCTTCTCCGACGTCACCCCCCACAACGCCGCTCCCACCACCGAGGGGGACCCCTCCACCCTCCGGGCGGACAGCTATCAGGAGCTGGTCAACGCCCTGATGTACTTTGTGAGCACCGGCGCCGGGGAGGGCACCGTCCGGCTCTACCTGGACTCCGAGGACGTGGAGGCCGACTTAGAGGCCGCCTGCCTGGAGGTGGTCCAGGAGGACCCCCTGGGGGCCTACGCGGTGGAGTTCATCAAGTACAAGGTCAATCCGGTGGTGACCTATGCCCAGGCGGACGTGAGCATCACCTACCGCCGCAGCCGGGAACAGATTGCCTCCATCGTCCAGGCCACCGGCGTCACCGCCGTCCGGGAGGAGCTGGAGGCCGCCCTGTCCGCCTTTGAGGCCGAGTGCGTCATGCGCATCGGCTACTTCGACCAGGAGGAGGACTATATCCGGGACCTGGCCCGGGAGGCCTATTACAACACCCCCGCCTCCGCCCTGGGGTTCCCCCAGCTGGAGGTGTCCATCTACCCCCAGCAGGGACTTCAGCGCATTGTGGAGGTGCGCCTGACCTACTCCCAGTCCGCCGAGGAGCTGGCCCGCCGGCAAGAGGCCCTGTCCGTCCGGTTAGACGCCATGGCCGGCGCCCTGGCCCCCTTCCAGGGGGACGAGCGGATTATAGAGGGCGCCCGGGCCGTTCAGGCCTCCGGCACCTGCTCCCCCCAGGGGGGGAACACCGCCTATGACCTGTTCAGCCAGGGTGTGGCGGACAGCGAGGGCTTTGCCCTGGCCATGGCCGCCCTGTGCCAGCGGCTGGAGATTCCCTGCCAGGTGGCCCGTGGAACGCTGGACGGCCAGGCGCACCTCTGGACCGTGGTGCAGACCGCCCGGGGCTGGCGGCATCTGGACCCCTCCGCCCCCGCCGGCCCGGCCCTGTCCACCGACGCGGAGCTGGCCGGGCTGGGCTACAGCTGGCCGGAGGACAGCCTGCCCCCCTGCTCCGATGGGGAAAGCTCTTAATTTCCAGGATTTACCTCCCTGTTTTTTCCTTGCCAAACATCCCGGCCTTGACTATAATAAAATTAGTCACAGACTGCGGGCCCGCGCCCGCCGCCATTCCCGCTTTCCGAGAGGGGGGTTCCCATGCGCATCTTTCAACATTGGCGCCGCGCTGTTTTGCCGCTTGTGCTGGCGCTCTGCGCCGCCGTTCCCGCCCGGGCCGACGGCTCTGGCGGCATTGCCGACTTCCGCATCGCCGCCTCGGACACGGACTTTCTCCAGCAGGCCATCGCCGTGCAGTACTTCCGGCCGGACGCCCAGGGGAAACTCCAGCCCGGGGAGAGCGCCCAGATAGCGTGCGCCCTCAACCGGGTCACCGGGGACGCCAGCTTCTATATCCAGCCCAAGACCGGCGGCGTCTGGGTCACGGTGGACTTTCTCACCGACCTCAACGGCGACGGCGTCTATGAGCTGCCCGAGGTGGGAGACTCGCCGGCGCAGTACTGCCTGGTCCCCGGGGAGGACCTGTCCCTGGCCCCCGCCGGACAGCGCGCCTTTCTGAGCGCCGGGCGGACCTACCTCCTCTCAGCCGGCACCCTGTCCCAGGCCGCCCAGGAGGAGGCGGAGGCCCGCGCCCAGGCCGAGAACAGCCCCTCTCTGGGGCTGAGCTGGGAGGAGGGCCTCCAGACCTACCCCCTGTGCCTGGTCCAGCTGTACCAGGGGGAGGCAGCGCAGCCGGCGCAGTCCTATTACCTGAAGCTCTATGGCCAGGCCCTGATGCCCGACGACGTCTCCCCCGGCGCTCCCTACTATCAGGCGGTGGAGTACGTCCTCTCCCAGGGCTATCTGTCCGGCTTCTCCGGCGGGGAATTTCAGCCCGATGCCCTGTTCACCCGGGCCCAGCTGGCCCAGACGCTGTGGCGGATGGGCGGGTCGCTGATGTCAGCGGGCTGCCGGTTCTCCGACGTGGCCCCCGGGGACTGGTACTATGATTCGGTCTCCTGGTGCTGCCAGAACGGCCTGATGGCCGGCCTGTCCAGCACCCGCTTTGAGCCCGGCGGCGTGCTGTCCCGCCAGCAGCTGGCCCAGATTCTCTATCAGTACGCCAGCCGTACCGGCCGAATCTCTCAGAAGAGCCCCGACGTGCTGGGTCTCTTTTCTGACGGCGCTCAGGTGGCCCCCTGGGCCAGAGAGGCCATGTCCTGGGCGGCGGTGAACAACCTGTTCGCCGTCAGCGCCGGGGGCGCCCTGCGCCCCGGGGACGGGGTCACCCGCAGCCAGGTGGCGCAGGTCCTCTACCGCTTTGACCTGGCCTTTCCCCTCGGATAGCGGCCAGTCTTCCCTCCCCCCGCTCCCTTTCGTCCGCTGCCCCTTCAAGGGCGGCGGCGTTTTTTTCGCCGCCGGGACAAAGGTTGGAATATTTGTCCAGCCGCTCCATAAAATAAGAACACAAAACCACCGGAAGGAGGACCTCTCCATGGCTCAGACCGCCCGAAAGCCGCGCTTCTCCATCCGCCGGGGCGGCGGAGGAGGGCAGGCCGGTGAGGAGGAGCGCCGGGAGCTGATGGCTTCCCTGTCCCGCACCCGCGCCCTCATCAACCAGGCCTACGGCGGATTCAACACCACCAGCGACACCGACCTGATTGAATCCTATGTCTTTGAAATCAATTCCCTCCAGGCCCGCTACAATTACCTCATCCGCCAGGTCAAAGCGCTGGAGGGGGCCACATGAGCCCCCTCCAGGACTACGGGGCCTGGTGCCTGACCGGGCTGGTGCTGTGCGCCGCCCTGCTGCTGCTCCGGCGGCCCGCCGCCCGGCTGATTCGCCTGCTCCTGCGCTCTGGGGCGGGGCTGGCCGTCCTGGCCCTGCTGGCCCAGGCGGGGCAGCTGACCGGAATATCCCTGGGGGTAAACCCGGTCAACGCCCTGGTGCTGGGGGTCCTGGGGGCGCCGGGGTTCGGCCTGCTGCTTATGCTGCGGCTCATGCTGCGCTGACCCTTCCCCCGGGCAGAGGAAAAATTCACGAAAAGCGCCGGGTTCTTTGGTCGTTTTGACACACGCCCGCCATTGACACCCCACTGTTGTCCTACTATAATGAAGCATACCCCACTCTATTTTTGTGGAGTGGGGGTATTTTATTTTGAAAGGGGTCCTCCCACATGAGCGATCAGCGCGTCTACAACTTCTCCGCCGGCCCTTCCATGCTCCCTCTCTCCGCCCTGGAGCGCGCCGGGTCAGAGATCACCAACTACCGGGGCTGCGGTATGTCCGTGATGGAGATGAGCCACCGCTCAAAGGTCTTTTTACAGATCTTTCAGGAGACCCAGGACAAGCTGCGCCGGCTGATGCAGGTGCCCGACGGCTATCAGATTCTCTTCCTTCAGACCGGCGCCTCCGGCCAGTTCTCCATGGTCCCCCTCAATCTCATCGGGCGGACCGGGAAAGCCGACTACGCTGTCACCGGCAACTTTGCCGGGCTGGCCTTCCAGGAGGCCAAAAAGTACGGCCAGGCCAATCTGGCCGCCTCCAGCCAGGACGCCGGCTTCTCCTATATCCCCGCCCAGGACCAGCTGAAGCTGGATTCCCAGGCCAGTTACTTCTACTACTGCGCCAACAACACCATCTACGGCACCGAGTGGCCCTACCTCCCCCAGACCGGGGAGGTCCCCTTGGTGTGCGATATGTCCTCCAACATCCTGTCCGCCCCGGTGGACGTGTCCAAATACGGCGTCATCTTTGCCGGCGCCCAGAAGAATATGGCTCCCGCCGGGCTGACCGTGGTCATCATCCGGGAGGACCTGGCCGGCCATCACCTGCCCTTCACCCCGCTGATGATGGAGTACCAGACCATGATTGACAAGCAGTCCATGTACAACACCCCGCCCTGCTGGTGCATCTATATGCTGGGACTCACCCTGGACTGGGTGGAGGCCAACGGCGGACTGGAGGGCATGGAGAGGCGCAAGCGGCTGCGGGCCGGGATGCTCTACGACGCCCTGGACGGTTCCCGGCTGTTCCGCTGCCACGCGGAGAAGGGGTCCCGCTCGGGCATGAACGTGACCTTCCGCACCGGCAGCGAGGAGCTGGACGCCAAGTTCGTCTCCCAGGCCGCCCAGGCCGGTTTTGTGAACCTGAAAGGCCACCGGAAAGTGGGCGGGATGCGGGCCAGCATCTATAACGCCATGCCTGTGGAGGGCGTGGAGAAGCTGTGCGACTTTATCCGCGCCTTTGACAAGGCCAATTGATTGCAGCACCCTTTGCACATTCCAAGAGAAATAAGGTGAATGTCATGTATCGAATCAAAACCCTCAACAAGATATCCGCCGCCGGGCTGGCCCAGCTGGACAACAGCCGCTTTCAGGCCGGGAGCGAGCTGACTGACGAGGACGGCGTCCTGGTCCGCTCCGCGGATATGCACGAGTATGTGTTCCCCAACTCCCTGCGGGCCATCGCCCGGGCGGGGGCTGGCACCAACAACATCCCCATTGACCGCTGCTCGGAAAGCGGCGTGGTGGTGTTCAACACCCCCGGGGCCAACGCCAACGCGGTGAAAGAGCTGGTGCTGGCCGCCATGCTCATCGCCTCCCGGGATGTGGTGGGGGGAGCCAACTGGGTCCAGGAGCAGGCCCACACCCCCGGCACCGATGTGGCCGCCGCCGTGGAGAAGGGGAAATCCGCCTTTGCCGGTCCGGAGCTGTTTCACAAGACCCTGGGGGTCATCGGGCTTGGCTCCATCGGCGTGCTGGTGGCCAATGCGGCCCTGGAGCTGGGCATGGAGGTCTACGGCTATGACCCCTTCCTGTCCGTGGACACCGCCCTGCGGCTGGACCACCATGTCCACGTGGTCCACAACGTGGACGAGCTCTACAAGTGCGCGGACTACATCACCATCCATGTGCCCTACAACAACACCACCAAGGAGACCATCAACGCCGAGGCCATCAGCAAAATGAAGGGCCAGGTGCGCATCCTGAACCTGGCCCGGGGGGAGCTGGTCAACGACGAGGATATGATTGCCGCCCTGGAGAGCGGGCGGGTGGCCCGGTATGTCACCGACTTCCCCAACCAGCACATCGCCGCGGTCAAAAACGTCATCGCCCTGCCCCATCTGGGCGCCTCCACCCCGGAGAGCGAGGCCAACTGCGCCGCCATGGCCGTCCGCCAGCTTCAGGACTACCTGCTCAACGGCAACATCACCAACTCGGTCAACCTCCCCAACGTCTCCCAGGAGTGGAGCGGCATCGCCCGCATCTGCATGATTCACAAAAATGTCCCCGCCATGCTGACCCAGATTATGGGAGTCCTCTCCCAGGACAACATCAATGTGGAGAACATGACCAACAAGTCCAAGAAGGACTACGCCTATACCATGGTAGACGTGAATACCCGCATCACCGACCAGGTCGCCGGCCAGCTGCGGGCCATCCCCAACATGGTCCGGGTCCGGGTGCTCAACCACTGAAACCGCCTTTCAAGCCCGCGCCTTTCCCGCGCGGGCGGGCGCGAACCCCCCTTGGGCAAAATGGAGGGGCGGCAGCAACCATGCTGCCGCCCCTTTGTCATAACAAGACAAGGTAGCCGCGGATACCGTCACCCCACCGTGTAGCTGCCCCGGACCAGCACCTTCACCGCCCCGGAGGCCACCAGGCTGCGTCCCTGAATGGTGGACAGGTACAGGTGGTTCTTCTCCAGCCAGGCGCCCGGCTCCACGGCGCCGCCAGAGGACAGGTCGATCAGGGCGGGGGAATCGGCGGCGCTGACCTGGAGCCCGCCCACCCGGAGCAGCGCCTCGCAGCCCACCTCCATGTGAAGAACCTGGCCATCGGCCAAATCCACCAGGACATACCCGGCCTGGGCGCCGCCCCCCTGGACGGTCTGCTGCCGGTACTGTTCAATCTGCTCCTCCAGCGCCTTCTCCAGCGCCCGCTGCTTGTCGGCGGTGCTCCGCTCCACCCGCTCCACCACCTGGGGGATGGCGGTCTGCTCCAGATAGCTCAGGGTGACCAGGGGGTCGTTCTCGTCCCCGGCGGCCAGAACCGCGCCGGTGCCGCACAGGGCCGCGGCCAGGGTGAGCGCGCCCAGGCGGACCGTCCACTGCTTGCTCATCTTTCTCATGGGTACAGTCTCCTTATCTCCAAAATATCCGGTATGTAGGCCCCATTTCTGACAAATGGGGCCTGCCGTCACACCATCGTCTCCGGATGCAGGCCGAAGCTGACGGCAATGGCGGCGTCCACCCGGCGCATGGCCCCCTCGTCCAGCCGTCCCATCTTCTCCCGCAGGCGGCGCTTGTCTAAGGTCCGCACCTGCTCCAGCAGGATGACAGACTCCTTGGGCAGGCCGCAGCTGAGCGGCGCTACTGAGATATGGGTGGGCAGCCTGGCCTTCCCCGTCTGGGAGGTGATGGCCGCGGCGATGACCGTGGGGCTGTGGCGGTTGCCGGTGTCGTTTTGCACAATGAGGACGGGGCGCACGCCCCCCTGCTCGCTGCCGACCACCGGGCTGAGGTCGGCATAGAAAATATCGCCTCGTTTTACGCTGGTATCCAAGTAAATTCACACTCCGCTGGAAGGATAGCACTGCGTTACCGGCCGCATAACGGGTCATATGTAACGCTGTGCTATAAGTCTCCCACGGGGCGGCGGGGGTTATACCTGTCCCGGACACAGAATTTGGACCGCCATACGGCCGTGCCGGCCACAGCCCACTCCAGTGCCCCGCCGCCCCTTTTCCCCGGAGACCCTGGTCTCCGCCGCTCCGTGTCATCCTATGTGGGGATACTCCGGGCGGTCACGGGGGCTGCAGACGCCGTCCCAGGCCTGTCCAGGCGGTTTTTCCAAAATTTTCAGCCGATTCTGGCCCCATGCTCCCAATACACCCGGGGGACGCGGGGGGCGATGTGGCACAACAATTCATAAGAGATGGTGCCCGCCAGCTCCGCCGCCCGGCCGGTGAGGCCCGGGCCGAACACGGTGGCCACCTCCCCGGCCTGCACGCCAGGCAGGCCGGTGACATCGGCCATGCACATATCCATACACACCCTGCCCAGGACGGGGCAGGCCTGTCCCCGAATCATCACGCTCCAGCGGTTGGACAGCGCCCGGGGCAGCCCGTCGGCGTATCCCATGGGCAGCACGGCGATTTTGGAGTCCCGCGTCAGAGTGGCCGTGCAGCCGTAGCTGACCATGGCCCCGGCGGGCATGGCGCGCACGGCGGCCACCCGGCTTTTCACCGTCATCACCGGCACAAGGCCCGGGCCGTCCAGCCCCGCGCTGTCCGCGTCGGGGTAGTGGCCGTACAGGGCGATGCCCGGGCGGACCATATCCAGATGGGTACAGGGATAGTGTAGCACAGCGGCGCTGGCCCCGCAATGGTAAATTTTCAGCCGCACTCCCCGCCGCTCCAGGGCCTGCCTGGCGTCCAGAAAGCGGGTGAACTGGGTCATGGTGTAGGCCTCATCCCCGTCGGCGGCGGCAAAGTGGGTGAACATCCCCTCCGCCTCCAGGCCGGGCAGGGCACACAGGGCGGCTATCTGGCCGGCCACCCGCTCCTCGTCCCCGTCCCCCCAGCGAAAGCCCAGCCTGCCCATGCCGGTGTCCAGCTTCACATGGACCTTCAGCCGTTTTCCCGCCGCGAGGGCGGCGTTGGAGAGGATGCGGGCGGTCTCCATATCCTCCACCGTCTGGGTGACCTCCAGATGGAGCAGCTCCTCCGCCACCTCCGGCGGGGTCTGCCCCAGGCACAGGATGGGCAGGCCAACCCCCGCCCGGCGCAGCGCCCCGGCCTCGCTCACACAGGCCACCGCCAGCATCTCCGCCCCCAACTCCTCCAGCTTGCGGGCCACCGCCGCCGCCCCGTGGCCATAGGCGTCGGCCTTCACCACCCCCAAAAACCGGCACCCCGGGGGCAGCATGGCCCGCAGGGCGCGGTAGTTGTGGGCCAGGGCGTCCAGATTGACCTCCGCCCAGGTGCGCAGTTCTCTCTTGTCTATCATATGGCTACCTTCCTTCTCTTTCTACGCCTCTACTCCATGGTGAAGCTGGAAAACTCACACAGGATGGCCCGAAATCCATCCACGCTAATCTCCCCCCGGACCAGGCCGTGGCCGGCGGCGTCAAACCACAGGGATATCTCCCGTCCTTCGCCGGCGGCGCCCTCCGGGTCGCCGCAGTCCACCCGGAGAAGGCCGCCCTCCTCCTCGAGAGCGCAGGCGGTGATATAGCCGCTCCGGGCCGCGTCCATCAGGGCGGGGAAGGCGGAGACCGGCGACAGCCCCTCCGGATCCATGCTCCCGGTCTCCACCGACACCCCGCCGTACTCCAGCCGTCCCTCCGGCCCGGAGATGGTGGCGGTGATTCCCGCCACCGTCTCCGGGGCGGTGAGGGTCAGGGTGGCCTGCTCCCCCTCTAAGGCGGCGTCCATCTCAAACTGATAGATTCGCTGCCCGTAGTCGGCGGTAACCGCCATGCGGGCCGCGCAGGCGCTCATCTCCAGATACTCCCCCCGAATCACCAGGGCCAGCTGTTCCTCCCGGCTGGCTCCGGCCGGACCACAGGCGGCCAGCAGCAGGGTCATCATTGGCAGGCACAGCAGCAATTTGCGCACGGCGTTCCCTCCGAACTTCAGTTTTATCCCCTTTCATGGGGCGCCCGCCCGGCCCGCTCGCACTCCATCAGCACATCGGGCAGGGCCTCCACCAGGTCGCCGGGCAGCATGGCGTACTCCCCCAGACGGCTGGCGCACAGGTCCCCCGCCCGGCCGTGGAGCCACACCGCCAGGGCCGCGGTCTCGGAGAGGCTAAGGTGGAGGCCCTGGAGGTGCTTCTGCCCCAGCAGGGCGGCAATCATCCCCGCCAGCACGTCGCCGGACCCTCCTTTGGCCATCCCGGGATTGCCGGTGCCGTTGAGCCAGACGCGGCCGTCCGGTCCGGCGGTCACCGTGCCCCGCCCCTTCAGCACCAAGGTGCAGCGGTGGGCCTTGGCAAAGGCCCGGGCCGCGGCGATTCGGTCCTCCACGGGCAGGGGGCAGCCCGTCAGCCGGGCAAACTCCCCCTCATGGGGGGTGAGCACCGTGGGGGCGGACCGTTTGTCCAGAATATCTATATGCCCGGCCAGGGCGTTTATGCCATCGGCGTCCAGCACCACAGGGATGGACAGGTCAGCCAGCAGGCTGCGCGCCAGCCGCTGGTTCCTGGGCGCGCGCCCCAGGCCGGGACCGATGACTGCCACGCCGCAGGCGGCCGCCCGGCCCAAAATCTCCTCGTACCGCTCGGGCAGGGGGAAGGCCATGGCCTCGTCGCACTTGACCGCCACAATGGGGTAGACCTCCCGGGGCACCCCCAGCAGCACCAGCCCGGCCCCGGTCCGCAGGGCCCCCCGGGCGCACAGCACCGGCGCGCCGGTGTACCCCTGGCTGCCCGCCAGGAGAAAAAGTTTTCCAAACTCCCCCTTGTGGCCCTGGGCCGGACGGCGGGGGAGGCTCCAGCGCATATGCGCCGGATTGAGCTGCACCCTCTCGGGGCCGCGGGCAATTTGCTCCCGGACCAGCGCCCGGGGGATGCCGATGTCCGCCACCTCCACCCGTCCGGCGCAGCCCGCCCCCGCGCCCAGATAGAGCCCGGGCTTGGCGCAGGTGAAGGTGACGGTGACGGCCGCCTGGACGGCCTGGCCCAGCACCCGGCCGGTGTCCCCCTCCACCCCGGAGGGCAGGTCGCAGGCCACCACCGGAATCCGGCGGCGGTTCATCCACTCCACGGCGGCCAGGAATTTCCCCTCCAGCGGCCGCTTCAGGCCCACGCCGAACAGCGCGTCAATCAGGCAGTCGCAGGCGGACAGCCAGGCGGCCTGCCCCCGGTCCTCCAGGTCCAGGGCCTCCAGGCTGCCGCCGGCGGCGGCCAGCTTCTCCTCCATGGCCCGCGCGTCCGGGGTCATCCTCTCCCGCCCGTCCACCAGGAAGGCCCGGACCCGGTAGCCCGCCTCCAGCAGGAGCCGGGCCGCGGCGATGCCGTCCCCGCCGTTGTTCCCCGGGCCGCACAAAACGCCGACCCACTGGGCGGGGTCCGCCTGTCTGGAGGCCGCCACCGCCTGGCGCGCCTCTATCTCCTCCCGCTCCTCCTCCGTCAGCTCCCGGTCCTCCTCTCCCAGGACCGCCACTGCGCGGGCCATGCCAATTTGTCCCTCCGGCCTCCCCGCCGGTCCCAACAGGCCGGCTGCCGCCTGGGCCACCGCCCGGGCGGCGTTCTCCATCAGCTCCAGGGAGGGAATCGCCCGCTCTTCGATGGCGGCGCGGTCCAGCGTTTGCATCTGAGCCACTGTGGCCAGCATGGAAAGGCCTCCTTTTTTCTCACGTCCGGTCTAGGATGCCATGACGGCGCAGCCGGAATGGTATCTTTGTCAACTTTTTCGGTTGCCCCGGCAGGGGCGAAAAAGCGGTATCGTGCCTATTGTACCACATCTCCGCCTATGAAAAAAGAGGGGGCGCGCAGGCGCGCGCTCCCCTCCCGAAGCTTATTTCAAAAATCCGCTGACAATCTGCTCCTCGGCCTCCTTTTCAGTCAGGCCCAGAGTCATCAGCTTGGTCAGCTGCTCTCCGGCAATCTTGCCGATGGCCGCCTCATGGATGAGCTGGGCGTCCACGCAGTTGGCGGTGACCTCTGGAATGGCGGACACCACCCCCTCGTCCATGATGATGGCGTCGCACTCGGAGTGGCCGTGGCAGGCGGCGTTGCCGTTGATGCGGGCCAGGAACACCTGGCTGGACTTATCCCGGGCCACGGAGCGGGAGATGACGTTGGTGTGGCAGCCCTCGCCGTCCAGGTCCACGGTGAAGTCGGACTTGGCCTGCTGCCTGCCGTGGGTCATCACCTTCTCTTTGATGATAAGGGTGGCCCTGGGCCCCAGCTTGGCGCTGGTCTTGCGCACGGTGGAGTCCACCCCCTTAATCTGGGTGGTCTCCATCTCCATGTAGCTGTCCTCCTGCATCTCCACAATGGTGGTGGGGTTCATGATGTTCTCCCCCATGCCGTCCCCTTCGCCG
>CASECK010000165.1 GCA_949286295.1 uncultured bacterium
TAGCTGCCGGTCCCCAGCATCCCGTCCACCTCGGGCAGCTGGGCCCGAATCTCGTCGGGGTAGCGCTGGCTCAGGCAGCCGGCCACCAGCAGCTTTTTCAGCCGCCCCGCCTGTTTCAGCCCGGCCAGCTCTAAGATATGGTCGATGGCCTCGCTCTTGGCCGACTCGATAAACCCGCAGGTATTGAGCACCGCCACATCGGCCCCGTCCACGTCGCCGGTGACCAGGTACCCGGCCTGCCGGCAAAGGGCCATCATCTGCTCGGTATTCACCAAATTTTTGGCGCAGCCCAGCGAGACAAACGCAACTTTATAAGACATAGGAACGCTCCATTTTCTCTGAACTGTCAGTCCTCGAAGGGTCCGTCCGCTCCAAAGCGGCGCAGGGCCTGACTGATGTCGCCCCAGCGAAAGCCCCGGCGGGCCAGGGCGTCGGAGGCCTTTTTCAGCGCCGGTTGGTCTATGGCGCGGCCGGCCAGCTTCTTGGCCAGAAAGGCTTCGATGGCCTCCGCCGGGTCAGGGGCCTGGTCCAGCGCCTCGTCCCACAGCGCCCGGGGCACCCCCCGGCGGTAGAGCTCGTCGCGCAGTTTTTTCTCTCCAAAGCCTTTGGCGGCGTAGTGGCGGACCACCAGGGCGGCGTACCGGCTGTCGTCCAGATAGCCCAGCTCCTCCAGGCGGCCGCAGATTTCCTCCGCCTCTTGCTCCGCCGCTCCCCACTCCCCCAACTTCCGCTCCAGCTCCCGCCGGGACTGGGGTTTTCCGGCCAGCAGGGACAGGGCCCGCTCCTTCAGGCCGCTGCGGCGGGCGCAGTCCTGCAGAGCCTGCGCCTCCTCTTCGGTCAGCTGCCTGCCGGCGTACAGGGCAAACTCCACCACCTCGCCCTCGCCCAGGCGCAGGATAGAGCCGTCCTCCAGCACCGCCAGCCAGCGTCCGGCCACCCGGCTGGAGGGCTTCAACTCCTGGATGACCATGGGGCGCTCAGCCCTCGCCGTCCTCGAAGTCGTCGGCGGACACATCCACCGCCCTTCCGGCGGCCCGGGCGGCAATCTGGGCCTGCTTGCTCATCAGTTTGAAGGCGTTGGCCCGCACCTGGGCCTCGATGTCCGCGGCCAGCTCGGGGTTGTCCTTTAGGAACTGCTTCACCGCGTCCCGGCCCTGTCCCAGGCGCATCTCGCCCATGGCGAACCAGGACCCCGACTTCTGCACAATGTCCAGCCTGACGGCCAAATCCACCAGCTCGCCCCACTTGGAGATGCCCTCCCCGTAGAGGATGTCAAACTCCGCCTCCCGGAAGGGGGGGGCCACCTTGTTCTTGACGATTTTGGCCCGGGTGCGGTTGCCCACAATCTCCGTGCCGTTCTTGATGGCCTCGATTCGCCGCACGTCGATGCGCACGGAGGAATAGAACTTCAGCGCCCGGCCGCCGGTGGTCACCTCGGGATTGCCGTACATGACGCCCACCTTTTCCCGCAGCTGGTTGATGAAGATGACCACGCAGTTGGTCTTGGCGATGGAACCGGCCAGCTTCCGCAGCGCCTGGCTCATCAGCCGGGCCAGCAGGCCCACATGGCTGTCGCCCATATCCCCCTCGATTTCGGCCCGGGGGGTCAGCGCGGCCACGGAGTCCACCACCACCACGTCGATGGCGCCGGAGCGGACCAGGGCCTCGCATATCTCCAGCCCCTGCTCGCCGGTGTCGGGCTGGGAGATGAGCATGGAGTCGATGTCCACTCCCAGCGCCCGGGCGTAGCCGGGGTCCAGGGCGTGCTCGGCGTCGATGAAGGCCACCTCGCCCCCCCTCCGCTGGGCCTCGGCCACAATGTGGAGGGCCAGAGTGGTCTTTCCGGAGGACTCAGGGCCGTAGATTTCGATGATGCGCCCCCTGGGGACGCCGCCCACTCCCAGCGCGATGTCCAGGGAGAGAGAGCCGGTGGGGATGGCGTCCACCACAATGCCTGTATTCTCTCCCAGGCGCATGATGGACCCCTTTCCGTAGGCGCGCTCAATCTGGGCCATAGCCGTCTCCAGGGCTCTCTTCTTGTCCGAGGCGGGGATGGCCGCCTCCACCATGGGCTTTTTGGTTGCCATACTTGTCATATCTCCTTTGCAGCCGGCCGCCCGCCTTCCGGCGTCCGGCCTTGTTGTGTCCCATAAATTACGCCGTTACCTGTCCGGTAAACCGTACTTTTCTCCGCCAGGGCACGGGCAGTCAGCTGTTGGCCGTCCCCTCCACCACCCGCCAGATTCCCCGGGTGTCGGCGGCGGTCTTGATGTCCTCATAGCCGCTGCGGGCCAGGATGTCCTCCACGTCCGGGGCCTGGCCGGCGCCCACCTCGAACAGCAGCGTGCCCCCCAGGCGCAGGGCGGCCTTCCACTTGGCCGCGATGAAGCGGTAAAACTCCAGACCGTCCGCCCCGCCGTCCAGGGCCATATGGGGCTCGTAGTCCCGGACGGACGCATCCAGCCCGGGGATGTCCCCGGTGGGGATATAGGGCGGATTGCACACGATGACGTCAAAGTCCCACAGGGCGGAGTTGGGGGGCTCCATGGCGTTGATGGACAGGCAGGTGACCCGGGCGTTCAGGCCGTTGCGGCGCACATTCTGCTTGCACACCCGCAGCGCCCCCTCGGACAGCTCCCCCAGCACCACCCGGCAGTCGGGCGCGTTGGCGGCCACCGCCAGCCCCACGCAGCCGCTGCCGGCGCACAGGTCCAGCACCCGG
>CASECK010000166.1 GCA_949286295.1 uncultured bacterium
CCACCTGCATTTCGAGGTCCGGGTAAACGGGACCCGCACCGACCCGCTGTATTACTTCACCGACAAGGCCCTCTACTGGCGCAGCGGCGGGCAGAAGGTGCAGCTGGATTTGTCCTAAAAAAGAATATCAAGACGGCGCACGCCGGACAGGACTGGTCCTGTCCGGCGTGCGCCGTCTTGTTATTCTTTTTTAGGACAAATCCAGCTGCACCTTCTGCCCGCCGCTGCGCCAGTAGAGGGCCTTGTCGGTGAAGTAATACAGCGGGTCGGTGCGGGTCCCGTTTACCCGGACCTCGAAATGCAGGTGGTTGCCGGTGGAGCGGCCTGTGGTGCCCACATAGCCCACCACGTCCCCCTGGCTCACCGTCTGCCCCTGGGTCACCGCCCGGCTGCTCATATGGGCGTACAGAGTGCTGGTGCCGTCGCTGTGGGAGACCACCACATAGTTGCCATAGGACCAGGCGGACCCGGAACCGTAGACCGAGGTGGTGACCACGCCGCTCTTGGCCGCGTAGATGGGGGTGCCCCGGGCGGCGGGGATATCGATGCCCGTGTGGTTGCCCGGCCGGCCGGAGATGGGGTCCCGGCGGCTGCCGTACAGGGAGGAGAGCACATTGATGCTCCCGTCCAGGGGCCACAGGAAGCCGGACTCGCTGGGCACGTTGTTAATCTGGGCGGCCATCTGCCGCTCCAGCTCCTTGATTTGGCTGTCCACCGCGTCGGCGGCCCGCTTCAGCTCCGCCTCCAGGGACTCCAGCTGGTCCTCCTGACTGCTGATTTGGGCGATGAGCGCGTCCACCTCGGCCTGCTGCTCTTTCAGCTCCGCCTGGGCGGCCTGTTCCTGGGCTCTGGCCTGCTCCTGGGCGGCCTTGGCCTGCTCGATACTGGCGCGCTCCTGCTCCACCTGGGCCTGGACTGTCTCCAGGGCCCGGATAACGCCGTTGTCGTACTCGATAATCTCTTCCACCATCATATAGTTGTCCAGCAGCTGGGAGAAGTCGGCCGACCCGAAGATGATGGACCAGTAGGAGGTCTCCCCCTGCTCCTCCATCTCCCGCATCCGCAGGCAGAACAGCTCAAACTGCTGCCGCTCCTGCTCCTCGGCCTGGGCCAGCTCCAGCTGCTTTTGCTCAATGAGCTGCTGGTATTTGGCAATCTGGGCGTTGATGTTGTTAATCTCCGCCTGAATCAGGTTGATTTGCCGCTCCAGCAGCTGTTTTTGCTCCAGGGCCTTGCTCTTGTCCGCCCGGACCTCCTTCAGCTGGGCCTGAATCTCCGCCTTCTGACCGGCCAGGTCGCTGGCGTCCTCCTTCAGGCTGTCAATCTCCGCCTGGGTGACGGCGGCGGAGGGCATCACCCAGCCCTGTCCCGTCAGAGGGACCAGCAGGGCCAGCGCCAAAGCCAGCGCCACCCAGCGGCCAAGCGCCGCAATCTTTTTCCTCATCTGTCCACCCCGCCTGTCAGTACAAAAACACGTTGGCCACCACTGGCAGCAAAATCAGCGCGGCCATAAAACCCGCCAGCACTGCCATCATGATGCGCTGCCTTCTCTGTCTTCTCATATGCCGCCCCTCCTCACACCTGCAGGAATTTCCGGATGGCAATCAGGGACCCGCCCACACCAATCAGGGCGCCCACCCCGCAGAATACAGGCAGGATGGTCCCAATCATCGCGGTGAAGCTGGTGATGGACACCAGGGACAGGCCGTTGCTCTGAAGGATAAACTTGGCCACCAGCTGATAAAGCCCCCACTGGATGAAAAAGGCGGCTAACGAGCCGGTCAGCCCCAGGGTCATCCCCTCCACCACAAAGGGCCAGCGGATGAATGCGTCGGTGGCGCCGCACATCTTCATGATGGCGATCTCCTCCCGGCGGTAGAAGGTGGCCAGCTTGATGGTGTTGGCAATGATGAACAGGGACACCACCAGCAAAATCCCCACCAGCACCAGCGCCACGCCGGTGGCGATGTTCCGGGCCATCACAAAGCCCTGGGCAATCTCCAGGGCGGCCACCACCCGGGCCACCCCCTCCACCTGCTCCAGGTCCGCCTTGGTCTGGGCCATCAGCTGGATGTCCGCCACCCGGACATAGAAGCGGTCCCGGAAGGCGTCCTCGGGCAGGTCCTCCAACACCTCCATGCTGCTCCGGTTGGCTTTAAAGTCCTCCAGCGCCTGGGCCCTGGTCTCAAAGGTCATGCCGGTCACGTTTGGCACCTGGGACAGCAGCTGCTCCAGGTCCCGGGCGGCCTGCTCGGTATAGCTCTCGTCGATGTACACCGCAAGCTCGTTCTGGTTCTCCCAGCTGCCCAGCATATTGTCCACGTTGACCGCCACCAGGCTGAAGGAGCCCATGATAAGCAGGCAGGCCACAATCATACACACGGCGGCGAAGGACATGAAGCCGTGGGTGAAGATGGAGTGAATGCCCTCGCTGACATAGTATCCCGCGTCAAATTTTCTCGCCATTGTAGTACCCGCCTGTTCTGTCGCTGATGATTCGACCGTTTTCAATGGCCACCACCCGCTTGTCAAAGCGGTTGACCAGGGCCTTCTCATGGGTGACCACCAGCACGGTGGTGCCCAGCTCGTTGATGCGCTCCAGCAGCATCATAATCTCCAAGGAGCGCTGGGGGTCCAGGTTTCCGGTGGGCTCGTCGGCGATAATCATGCTGGGGTTGTTCACCAGGGCCCGGGCGATGGCCACCCGCTGCTGCTCCCCGCCGGACAGCTGGCCGGGGTAGCGGTCGGCCTTTTGCTCCAGCCCCACCAGCTGGAGCACATAGGGGATACGCCGGCGCAGCTCCCGGTTGGAGGCGCCCACCGCCCGCATGGCGAAGGACAGGTTCTCATACACCGTCTTTTTCTCTATGAGGCGGAAATCCTGAAAAATGATGCCCAGAGTCCGGCGCATATAGGGCACCTGCCGGGGGGTGATGTTGTTCAGATTATAGCCGTTGACCATCAGCCGCCCATCGGTCAGGGCAATCTCGGCGGTAATCAGTTTGATGATGGTGGACTTGCCCGACCCGGACGGTCCCACCAGAAAAACAAACTCCCCGTCGTCAATGCGCAGGCTGACCCCCTTCAGGGCCTTGGTGCCGTTGTCATATTCCTTGTATACATCGATCAGCCGTATCATGAGGCGCCTCCGCAAATCCAAGAGTTTCCCCCCGAGGGGGCGGGCGGATGATTCCGGAGCAAAAGCCGAAATTCCTTTGTCTTGTAGTCTATCACAAACGCGATATTATGTAAATGAAAATCCGACTTCTTTTCCAACTTTTCGGATAAAACGGCGCCGCCCCGGAAGGGGCGGCGCCACAGGTGTCTGCCTTGCGCTGTCAGGACTCGATTCCCCGGGAAATGAGATATTTCTTGACCATCAGCGCCACCTTGAAGGTGATGGCGTCGTCAAATTCCCGCAAATCCAGGCCGGTGAGCTTTTTGATCTTCTCCAGCCGGTACACCAGGGTGTTCCGGTGGACAAAGAGCTTCCGGGCGGTCTCAGACACATTCAGGTTGTTCTCAAAGAACTTGTTGATGGTCAGCAGGGTCTCCTGATCCAGGGCGTCGATGGGATTCTTCTTAAATACCTCCTGGAGGAACATCTGGCACAGGATGGTGGGCAGCTGATAGATTAGGCGCCCGATGCCCAGATTCTCATAGTTGATGACGGTCTTTTCCGTGTCAAAAACCTTGCCCACGTCAATGGCCACTCCGGCCTCCTTATAGGCCCGGGCCAGGTCCCGGATGTGGGGGACGATGGTGCCGATGCCGATGACCACCTTGACCCCCAGCTCCTGGGTGACGGCGGTGGCAATCTGCTTGGCAATCTTCTGCAGGTCCTTCACGTCGGCCCCCTCGGGCCGCTGCTTAATCAGGGCCACATCGGTCTCGTTGATGGAGATGACAAAATCGCTCTGCCGGTCGGGGAACAGGTTCTGGATGACGTCGATGACGCCCACATCGGTGTGCCCCACCTGGCGCACCAGGAAGGCGGCCCGGGGGGCCTCGGACACGAAGTGCAGCTCCTTGGCCTGGGTGTAGATGTCGCCCAGGAGGATGTTGTCGGAGATGATGTTCTTGACGAAGGTGGCCTTGTCGTGCTTCTCCTCATAATGGGTCTTGGCCTCATTGAAGGCCACCACAGCCATGGCGCACAGGCTGGCGGCCACGCCGTCGTCCCCCTGGACAAAGGCGGCGTAGTCAAACTGGGCGCCCCAGCCGGCCAGCGGCCGGAAGGTCTTCCCCTCATAGCGGGCCGGCTCGTTCTCCCCGGCGTTGACGGCCGTCACCGCGCCGGGCCACCGCTCGCCGATACAGGTCAACTCGCTGCACGCGACCACGGTCCCCTCGGCGTCCATCACGCCCACCGTCCGGTCGACGCTGTCCTTCATCTGGAGAACCACACCCTGGAACATCCTGCTGGACAAAGCAATCCCTCCTCAATCAGCGGTACTCACATTCATATCATACATTATAGCGGGTCCGCCCCTTGTTTGGCAAGTGGTTTTTGAAATTTTTTTGTGAAAAACAACCAATCCCCTATGGGCGCGCCCCCGGGTTTTTCAGCTGGGCCACCTCGAAGGGCGTCAAATAGCGCCACTGGCCGGGCTCCAGCTTCCCGTCCAGGGTCAGGGGCCCCATGGACAGCCGCTTCAGGGCGAGCACCGGCTTCCCCCGGGCGGCCAGCATCCTCTTGACCTGGTGGTATTTCCCCTCCCGGAGGGTCACCAGGCACCGGGAGCCGTCCCCCAGCGGCTCCAGCCCCGCGGGAAGGCACCGCAGCCCGCCGCCCAGCACCAGCCCGCCGGCCAGCGCGGCGGCGTCCTGGGCGTCCACCCGGCCCTCCACCTGGGCCAGATACACCTTATCCACGTGCCGCTTCGGGGAGAGCAGGGCATGGGCCAGAGCCCCGTCGTCGGTGAGCAGGAGCAGGCCGGTGGTGTCCTTGTCCAGCCGTCCCACCGGAAACAGCCCCCGGCGGCGCAGCGGCGGGGGCAGCAGCTGCATCACCGTGGGCTGGCGGGGGTCCTCGGTGGCGGACAGCAGCCCCGCCGGCTTGTGGAGCATCACATAGACAAACCCGCCGCAGGCCACCCGCTCCCCGTCCACCAAGATATCCCCGGCTTCCGGGTCCGCCTTCTCCTCCGGCCGGGCGGCGGGCCTCCCGTTGACCAGCACCCGCCCCTGCCGGAGCAGCTGCTTGACCTCTTTGCGGCTCCACCGTCCGGTGGAGGCCAAAAGTTTGTCTATCCGCTCCAGGGACATCCCGGCTGCCTCCTCTCCGCGCCGCCCCCGGCATAATCCCCTCCTCAGGCGCATAGTCTGAAGGGAGACGACCCACGGAAAGGAGCGATGCGCTGTGTTGATTGTGACCGCGAAAATGCCCCGGCGGAAGCTGGCCCTCGGGGTGGCGGCGGCGGCCCTGCTGTGCTGCTGCGCCGTGGCCCTGAATATCGGCCAGGGGCTGGCCCGGGAGGCCTCCGCCTCCTCCCTCCCCGATCCCAAGGGGGTCCGGAGCAACCAGGACCGGGTGGACTATCTGGCCGCCTATGGCTGGCAGGTGTCCCAGACGCCCATCGCCACCCAGGAGTTCATCATCCCCCAGGAGATGGACAGCAGCTATGACGAATATCTGTCCCTCCAGCGGGAGCAGGGCTTCCAGCTGGAGGAGCTGGCGGGCAAGCGGGTGAAACGGTACACCTACGAGGTGCTCAACTACCCCAGCGGCGAGGCCGGGGTACAGGCCAACCTGCTGATTTACCGCGGCCGGGTGGTGGGGGGCGAGGTCCTCTCCCCCCAGCTGGACGGCTTCCTCCACGGACTGCGGATGCCGTAGCTCACGGCCGGTCCATCAGATGGACGTTCAGGTGCTCATAGGTCATCTCCACCCCGTGGCGGGCAAAGGATTCCCGCACCCCCTCCATCAGGGCGTAGTACACATCCCAGTAGTCCACGGTGCTGGTCCATGCCCGGACCGTGTAATCCACGGCGCTGGAGCCGTACTTGGTCAGGTACACCGCCGGCGCCGGCTCCCGGCGCACCTGGGGCAGGCTGTCCGCCACCTCCAGAATGGCCTGCTTCACCGTCTGGGTGGGAGCGTCATAGGACACGGAGAACACCACGTCCACCCGGCGGCCCGCCTCGTTGGTGTAGTTGACGATTCGGGCGGCGGACATCTGGCTGTTGGGGATGGAGATTCGCTTGGCGTCCACGGTGGTCAGCTTGGTATAGGCCAGGCCAATCTCCGCCACCGTGCCGCCGGTGCCGTCCGCGTCGATGTAGTCCCCCACCACAAAGGGCTTGGTCACCAGAATCATCAGCCCCCCAGCCAGGTTGGACAGGGTGTTCTGAAGAGCCAGGGACACCGCCAGGCCGATGACGCTGAGCATGGCGATGATGGAGGTGACCTCGATGCCAAGGGTCCCCGCCACCATCAGGGCCAGCAGGAACCATAAGAAGACGTGGACGGTGGAGCGGATGTACACCCGCACGTCGGCCAGGGCCTTGGAGCGGTCCAGCAGCCGGTCCACCAGGCGCATGAGCACCCGGATGGCCACAAAGCCCACCAGCAAAATCGCGCATATCCGAACCACGCCGCCAGCCGTCAGGTCCTGAACACCCAGGGGCTTGGCCACCATATCCAAAATCGCTTGCAATTCTTCCGCCATGGCGCATCTCCTCTCTCCGCCCGGAAGGGCGGGCCGGGGCGGCCGCCCCGGTAGCAAAAGTCGGCCAGCGAAGCGGCTGGCCGGCTTTTTATCGCGTTTTTTAGTAGTTCATCTGTTTGCGGCGGGACAGGTTCATGGTGCCGTCCTGCATCTGGTCCAGGCTGTCCAGGCTCTTGCCGGTGCCATAGGCCACGCAGGAGATGGCGTCGTCGGCCACGTGGGTCTCGATGCCGGTGTGGGATTCCACCAGCTTGTCAAAGCCCCACAGCAGCGAGCCGCCGCCGGTCATTACAATTCCGTTGGTGGAGATGTCGGCCACCAGCTCGGGGGGGGTGCGCTCCAAAACGCCGTGGATGGCCGCTAAAATGCGGCCGGAGACCTCTTCAAAGGCCTCAATCATCTCGCTGGAGGAGACGGAGAACACCCGGGGCAGGCCGGTCATCAGGCAGCGGCCCTTAATCTCCATGGTGACCTCCTCAGGGCGGGGGAACACGCAGCCGATGGTCATCTTCAGCTCCTCGGCGGTGCGGTCGCCGATGAGCACATTGTGCTTGCGGCGGATATATTTGATGACCGCCTCGTCAAACTTGTCCCCGGCAATCTTGATGGAGGCGGACTCCACCACGCCCCCCAGGGAGATGACGGCCACGTCGGCGGTGCCGCCGCCGATGTCCACCACCATGTGCCCGTCGGGCTTGGTGATGTCGATGCCCGCGCCGATGGCGGCGGCCACCGGCTCTTCAATGAGATAGGCCCGGCGGGCGCCGGCCTGGATGCCCGCGTCCACCACCGCGCGCTCCTCCACCTCGGTGATGCCGGAGGGGACGCAGATGAGCAGGCGGGGCTTGAACAGAGAGAAGGTGGTGACCTTCTTGATAAACTCCTTGAGCATCCGCTCGGTCATGTCATAGTCGGAGATGACGCCCTCCCGCAGGGGGCGCATGGCCACGATGTTGCCAGGGGTGCGGCCCAGCATGGCCTGGGCGTCGGTGCCCACCTTCAGCAGCTTGCCGGTGTTCTTGTCCATGGCCACCACCGAAGGCTCCCGCAGCACCACGCCCTTTCCTTTGATATAAACCAGGACCGAGGCGGTGCCCAAATCGATCCCGATGTCTTTACTGAATAAACCCATAATCCTTCCACCTTATCCATTTTCTATCTTTCACCGCCGCTTGCGCGGCCCATGCTTCCACATGATATATTATAGCCCCGTATCCGGCGCATTTCAATCATTTTTCCCGACTTTTTTTGGATTATTTTTATCCTCCCGCTCCCCCTGCCCGGCCCGGGCCAGAGTCAGGCCCCACACCGCCTGGGCTCCGGCCAGCCGCAGCAGGCAGGCGCACTCCGACAGGGTGGCCCCGGAGGTGACCACGTCGTCCACCAGCACCACCTGTTTGCCCGCAACCGCCGCGCCGGGCAGCAGCGCGTAGGCCCCCAGGGCGTTTGCCCTGCGGGCCTGGCCGTCCTCCAGCTCCGACTGGGGCCTGGTATGCCGAATCTTCCGCAGCGTGGGGAGGACCGGAAGGGACAGCTGCCGCCCTACCTCCGCCGCCAGAATCCGTGCCTGGTCAAACCCGCGCTCCCGCAGACGCTCCCGGCTCAGGGGGCACCAGGTCACCAGGCCGGCGCCCTGGGGCAGGTTGTCCCGCAGGCACTGGGCCATCAGCGCGCCGAAGGGCCTGCCATAGGCCCGGACCCGCTGGAATTTATACCGGTGGACGGCCTGGCGCACCTGCCCCTGATACCTCAGGGGAGAAAAACAGCCCTCCAAAAAGCCGGCCTTCCCCTCCCCCGCCCCGCCGGTCAGCCAGGGGAGTCTGGGCTGGCAGCCGGGGCACACAGGGGCCCGGGGGTCGTCCAGCACCCGCTGGCAAAAGGGGCACTTGGGCGGGACGAGCAGGTCCAGAAGAGCGGCGCCCAGACTCATCGCTCCCCGTCCTCCCGGATGGGGCCGTGCTCCTTTTCAAACTCGCGGACGCATTTTTGAATCAGATACAAAATTTGTCCGCTCATGGAGCGGCCTTCCGCGCCGGCCACATATTGAAATTTGTCATGGAGGCTGGAGGCCATCCGGATGCTCAAGTGGGTCTTATCAGCCATATGCTCCGCCTGCTTTCCACATTGGTAAAAAAAGCATACTGTTCCGCCAGATAATAAATTCATTTTCAGTGCATTTTAAGTGCTTGAAATTGTGCTTCGTTCCATGATGTCGCTGTCCCTTTCCCGCGGGCCCACCCGGAAAAGCGCACGGCCGCCCTTTGGCAGGCCGGGCCGCCCGCTTTGCGGACGGCCCGGCCCTGTTCACCGGTGTAAAAACGTCTGGTAGTCCTCATAGTTGTCCCGGAGCAGCCGGGGGGTGTCCAGGCCGTAGGGGCACTTGGCGGCGCACTGATTACAGTGCAGGCAGCGCTCGATTTTCTCCATCTCCCGCTGCCACTGCTCTGACAGCCACACCTCCGGCCGGGAGCGCCGGAGCATCAGGGACATCCGGGCGCACTGGTTGATTTGAATGTCCACCGGGCAGGGCATACAGTACCCGCAGCCCCGGCAGAAATCGCCGGTGAGTTCCGCCCGGTCCCGCTCGATGACCTCCCGGTACCGCTCCGTCATCTCCGGGGGCCGACGCACACAGTCCAGAAACTGGTCCAGCTCCCACTCGTGCTGGATGCCCCAGATGGGCACCACGCCCTCCTGCCCGGCCATCCAGGCCGCGGCGGCCATGCCATCTCGGAGCAGGCCTCCGGCCATCCCCTTCATGGCGATAAAGCCCATCCCGGCCGCCCGGCACTTGTCCACCAGCTCCTGCTCCTGGGGGCCGGACAGATAGCTGTACGGGAACTGCAAGGTGGCATACAGGCCGGACTCGACGGCCTCATGGGCCACGGCCAGGCGGTGGTTGGTGATGGAGATGTGCCGTATCTTGCCCTGGGCCCGGGCCTCCAGCGCGGCGTCGTACAGGCCGTCCGCTCCGCCGGGCTTTGGACAGAAGGCGGGGTTATGGAACTGATAGACATCGATGTAGTCGGTCTCCAGCATCCTCAGGCTGGTCTCCAGGTCCTTCCACATCCCCTGCGCCGTGACCGCCGTGGTCTTGGTGGCGATGACCACCCGGTCCCGGATGCCCCGGAAGGCGCAGCCCAGCTTCTCCTCGCTGTCCGTATAGCTGCGCGCGGTGTCAAAATAGTTCATGCCGCCGTCCGCCGCCTTACGCAGCAGGCGGGCGGCCTCCTGCTTGGAGATTCGCTGGAGAGGCAGGCAGCCAAAGCCGTTTTTCTCAATGGCGATGCCGGTGCCGCCCAGCTGGATTTTGGTCATGGATACCGCTCCCTTCTCAATCATTTCCTGTCTCTATTAAACGGCGAAATCCCCGCCCTGTCAAGGAAAAAAGCGGGCGGCCCCTCCCGGGGCCGCCCGCTCGTCCCTGTCCGAACAGGCCGCGGTCACATATTCTTCAGCTGTCCGGCCAGCTTGTCCACCAGCTCGGCCAGCTGCCCGGCCCGCTCCCGCTCGGCCTGCACCACATGGGCGGGGGCTTTGTTCACAAAGCCGGGGTTCTGGAGCTTGGCATTCAGCTTGGCCAGCTCGTCGGAATTTTTCTTCAGCTCCTTGGACAGCCGGGCCTTCTCCTTCTCCATATCCACCAGCTCGGCCAGCGGCATGGACAGCTGGGCGGCGTGGGTGACCACGGTGACCTGGCCGGCCCCCTCGGGCACCTGCCCGGCGGGGACGACGTCCACCTGGCTGGCGTAGGCCAGCTTCTTCAAGAAGGGCACACCCAGCTCAAAGACGCCGGCCTCCTCGGTGGCCACAGTCAGATGGGCCTTCTTGGAGGGGGGCACATTCATCTCGCTGCGGCGGGTGCGCACGGCGCGGATGGCGTCCATCACCAGCTCCATGGCCTTCTCCTCCTCGGGGAAGTTCAGCCCGGCGGCGGCCTCGGGCCAGGGCTGGAGCATCAGGAAGGAGTCCTCCTCCACCCCCTCCCCGTGGGGCAGGGCCTGCCATATCTCCTCGGTGATGAAGGGCATGAAGGGGTGCAGCAGCTTGAGCATCTGGGTGAGCACATGACACAGCACCTGCTGGGCCCGGACCTTGCTGTCCCCGTCCTCCCCCTGCAGGCGGGTCTTGGTCAGCTCAATATACCAGTCGCAGTAGTCGTCCCAGATAAAGTCGTAAATCTTCTGGGCGGCCACGCCCAGCTCATAGCGGTCCATATTCTCGGTGACCTCCGGGATGACCCGGTTGAGCTTGGAGAGAATCCACTTGTCCTCCAGCTCCATCTTCTCCGGCAGGGAGCAGCGGTCAATGGTCAGGTTCATTTTCAAAAAGCGGCTGGCGTTCCAAATCTTGTTGGCAAAGTTGCGCATGGCCTCGCACCGCTCGGTATAAAAGCGCATATCGTTGCCCGGACTGTTGCCGGTGACCAGGTTGAATCGCAGCGCGTCGGCGCCGTACTTCTCCGCAATCTCCAGCGGATCGATGCCGTTGCCCAGGGACTTGCTCATCTTCCGGCCCTTGTCGTCCCGGACCAGCCCGTGGATGAACACGGTGTGGAAGGGGGGCTTTTTGGTCTGCTCGCAGGCGGAGAAAATCATCCGGGCCACCCAGAAGAAGATGATGTCATAGCCGGTGACCAGCACGTCGGTGGGGTAGAAATAGGCCAGGTCCTCGGTCTGCTCCGGCCAGCCCAGAGTTGAGAAGGGCCACAGGGCGGAGGAGAACCAGGTGTCCAGCACGTCGGGGTCCCGCTCGAGCTTCTTGCTGCCGCAGTGCTGGCAGCAGGTGGGGTCGGTGCGGCTGACGGTCATCTTCCCACAGTCGGCGCAGTACCACACGGGAATCTGGTGGCCCCACCACAGCTGCCGGGAGATGCACCAGTCGTGGACGTTCTCCATCCAGTTGGTGTAGGTCTTGGCAAAGCGCTCGGGGACAAATTTGACCTCCCCCTCGTTGACCACCCGCAGGGCCTCCTTGGCCAGGGGGGCCATCTTCACGAACCACTGGGCGGAGATGATGGGTTCCACGTCGTTGTGGCAGCGGTAGCAGGTGCCCACGTTGTGGGAGTAATCCTCCACCTTCTCCAGCAGGCCCAGCGCCTCCAGGTCGGCCACCACGGCCCTCCGGGCCTCGTAGCGGTCCATGCCCTGATACTTGCCGCCGTTGGCGTTGACCCTGCCGTTGTCGTCCAGCACCCGGATGGTCTCCAAGTTGTGGCGCAGGCCCACCTCAAAGTCGTTGGGGTCGTGGGCGGGGGTCATCTTCACGCAGCCGGTGCCAAAGTCCATCTCCACATACTCGTCGGCCACAATGGGAATCTCCCGGTCCATCAGGGGCAGGATACACGTCTTGCCCACCAGGTGCCGGTAGCGCTGGTCATTGGGGTTGACGGCCACGCCGGTGTCGCCCATCATGGTCTCGGGCCGGGTGGTGGCCACCACCAGATACCCCGAGCCGTCGGCCAGCGGATAGCGCATATGCCACAGGTGGCCGGGCTTGTCCTGATACTCCACCTCGGCATCGGACAGAGCGGTGACGCAGTGGGGACACCAGTTGACGATGCGGCTGCCCTTATAAATGAGGCCCTTCTTGTACAGGGAGACAAACACATGGCGCACGGACTTGGACAGGCCCTCGTCCATGGTGAACCGGGAGCGGTCCCAGTCACAGGAGGCGCCCATCTTCTTCTGCTGGGCCACAATGCGGTTGCCGTACTGGTGCTTCCAGTCCCACACCCGCTCCAGGAACTTCTCACGGCCCAGGTCGTGGCGGGACAGGCCCTCCTTCTTGCGCAGTTCCTCCTCCACCTTGATCTGGGTGGCGATGCCGGCGTGGTCGGTG
>CASECK010000167.1 GCA_949286295.1 uncultured bacterium
GGGCTCCTTCTTCTCCATGTGCTCCTTGGCGATGGCCCAGGCCTCGTCCAGGCTGTCGGTGCGGTGGCTGACCCAGCCCTGGGTGTACCGGGTGTCGATGCGGGAGTCGTCCACCTCGGCGATGATGGAGGCGGCGCCGGCAATCTCGGCGGCCTTGCCCTGGGCGCCGGACATACCGCCCAGGCCGGCGGAGACGAACAGGCGGCCGGCCAGGTTGCCATCCTGGGGAATGCCCAGCTTCAGGCGGCCGGCGTTGAGCAGGGTGTTGAAGGTGCCGTGGACGATGCCCTGGGGCCCGATGTACATCCAGCCGCCGGCGGTCATCTGTCCATAGTTGGCCACGCCCAGGGCGGCGGCCCGGTTAAAGTTCTTCTGGTCGTCGAAGGTGCCTACCATCAGGCCGTTGGAGATGATGACCCGGGGGGCCAGCTTGTGGGAGTGGAACAGGCCCAGGGGGTGGCCGGACATGACCACCAGGGTCTGCTCGTCGGTGAGGACCTCCAGATACTTCTTGATGAGGCGGTACTGCATCCAGTTCTGGCACACCTGGCCGGTCTCGCCGTAGGTCACCAGCTCATAGGGGTACAGGGCCACGTCAAAGTCCAGGTTGTTGTCAATCATCACCTGGATGGCCCGCCCCTCGATGCACGCGCCCTGATACTCGTCGATGGGCTTGCCGTACAGCTTGCCGGCGGGGCGGAAGCGGTAGCCATAGATGCGGCCGTGCTCCTCCAGCTCCTGGGCGAACTCCTTGGCCATCTGGGCGTGATGGTCGGGGTGGATATAGCGCAGGGCGTTCTTGATGGCCAGGGCCTTGTCGGCCTCGGTCAGGTGGCTCTCGCGGCGGGGGGCGCGGCGGTAGCCTTCCTCGAAGGCGGGGTACTCGGGCAGTTCATAATCCAGCTTGATGGTCATGCTATCCGCAAGATTCATGGTGCATTCCTCCGCATCTGAAAATTTTGTGAAAACATCCAAAGCTGAAGGGATGTTTTCCTGACGTCTTGTATTTTACATGAAATGGGACGGGAGGAAAAGAACTACTATTGTATATTTGCCATACCTTGAAGGTATGGACGTGGGGTGGACACCGTTTCTGGTGGTATCGCACAAAACACAATGGCCGGAATTGTGAAAGTATACAAGAATGGCGTCCCCGCCGGCAAAATACAAAAAGCGGGGGCTTGCCTATTTTATTTCGCGAAAGAATACGGTATAATGAACCGGCCGGTTTCGACATCCCGCCCAGGGTGGAGAGAGCGGACACAAAAGGCCAGACGGCTTGCCGCCACAGAGGAGGAATACTGCTTGAGCCGACTTTCCATCGAGAATCCGGGCCGCGCCCAGACGGTGCTGTCCGGGTTGTACCGGGATATGGAGCGCAGAATCAGCGCCAGTCAGCCGGGGTTGTGCCCGGTGGATATGTCGCTGAACTTTTTGCGCCTCTGCCACGCCCAGACCTGCGGCAAGTGCGTGCCCTGCCGCATTGGACTGGGACAGCTGGCGGTGCTTATCGAGCGGGTGCTGGACCGGACCGCCGGTCTGGACACCGTCGACCTGATTGAGAGCACCGCCCAGGTCATCGCCGACTCCGCCGACTGCGCCATCGGCTATGAGGCTGCCCATATGGTGCTTCAGGGCGTCCGGGGCTTTCGCGAGGACTATGAGGAGCACATCAGGACCGGCCGGTGCATCTGCGGGCTGAGCAGTCCGGTGCCCTGTGTGTCCGCCTGTCCCGCCCACGTGGATGTGCCGGGCTATCTCGCTCTGATTCGGGAGGGGCGGTACGAGGACGCGGTGTCCCTCATCCGCAAGGACAACCCCTTTCCCGCCGCCTGCGCCTATGTGTGCGAGCACCCCTGCGAGAGCCAGTGCCGCCGGCGGATGGTGGACGATGCGGTCAACATCTGCGGCTTGAAGCGGTACGCCGTGGACCACGCCGGAAAGATGCCCGCTCCAGACCTCGCCCCGGCCACGGGGAAGACGGTGGCCGTCATCGGCGGCGGCCCCTGCGGCCTGACCGCCGCCTACTACCTGGCCCGGATGGGTCACCAGGTCACCGTCTATGAGCAGCGCCCCAAGCTGGGCGGGATGCTGCGCTATGGAATTCCCGACTACCGCCTGCCACAGCCGGTGCTGGACCGGGACATCGGACACATCTTGTCCGCCGGAATCCAGGTCCGCACCGGGGTGGCCATTGGGCGGGAGCTGAGCATGGAACAGCTCCAGCACAGCTATGACGCGGTGTACATCGCCATCGGCGCCCACACGGACAAGAAGCTGGGCCTGGAGGGGGAGGAGTGTGAGAACGTCATCAGCGCCGTGGAGCTGCTCCGGGGCGTGGGAGAGGGGAGGACCCCCGATTTCACCGGCAAGCGGGTGTGCGTCATCGGCGGGGGCAACGTGTCTATGGACGCCACCCGCACCGCCCTGCGCCTGGGTGCGGAGCAGGTGACGTGCGTCTACCGCCGGCGGGTGGATGACATGACCGCCCTGGCCGAGGAGATTGAGGAGGCCATGGCCGAGGGCTGTCAGATTCTTCCCCTCCAGGCCCCGGCCCGCATTGAGGCGGACGGGCAGGGGAGGGTGGCCGCCCTGTGGACCAGCCCCCAGATTATCAGCCGGTACGGCCGGGATGGCCGCCCCGCGCCGGCCCGGGCGGCGGAGGGGGAGAGGCGCATCCCCTGCGACTATGTAATTGTGGCCATCGGACAGGCCATCGAGGCCAAGCCCTTTGAGGCGGTGGGGGTGGCCACCAGCCGGGGGACCATCCAGGCCGACCTGACCGGCGCCGTGCCAGGACTGGACAACGTGTTTGCCGGGGGCGACGCGGTCTCCGGACCGGCCACCGTGATTCGGGCGGTGGCCGCGGGCAAGGTGGCCGCCGACAACATCGACGCCTACCTGGGCTTTGCCCACAGGATTACCAGCGGCGTGGACGTCCCGCCGGCCCACATGACCAACACCCCGCCCTGCGGACGGGTAAATTTGAAAACCCGCCATCTGGCCTGCTACCGGGGGGATTTCTCCCTGATGAAGGAGGGGATGACGGCCGAGGAGGCCTGCCAGGAATCCAGCCGGTGCCTGCGCTGCGACCACTTTGGCTACGGCAGCTTTAAAGGAGGGAGGAACCAGGAATGGTGACGCTGACCATCAACCAGGCGGCGGTGCAGGCCCCGGAGGGGGCCACCATATTAGAGGCCGCCGCCCTGGCCGGAATCCAGATTCCCCACCTGTGCTATCTGAAGGACCTCAATGAGATTGCCGCCTGCCGGGTGTGCTGCGTGGAGGTGGAGGGGGAGCGGGCCATGGTCACCGCCTGCAATACCAAGGTGCGTGAAGGGATGGTGGTTTACACCAATTCCCCCCGGGCCCGGGCCACCAGGCGGACCAATGTGGAGCTTATTTTGTCCCAGCACGACTGCAAGTGCGCCACCTGTATCCGCAGCGGCAGCTGCCGCCTGCAGGAGGTGGCCAACGATTTGGGCGTGCTCACCGTCCCCTACGAGACCCAGCTGCCCCAGGGACTGCGCAAGGCCTGGACCACCACCTTCCCCCTGTACCACGACTACAACAAGTGCATCAAGTGCCTGCGCTGCGTCCAGGTGTGCGACAAGGTGCAGAGCCTCGGCGTGTGGGAGCTGACGGGCACCGGCGGCCGGGCCACCATCGACGTGTCGGGCAACCGGGTCATCAAGGATTCTAACTGCGCCCTGTGCGGCCAGTGCATCACCCACTGTCCCACCGGCGGCCTGCGGGAGCGGGATGATAGCCGCCGGGCCTTTGCCGCCCTGGCCGACGCGCGGCGCATCACGGTGGTCCAGGTGGCTCCCGCCGTACGCACCGCCTGGGGGGAGTATTTCGGGATGCCCCGGGAAGCGGCCACCATGGAGCGGCTGGCCGCCGCCCTGCGCCGGCTGGGCTTTGACTATGTGTACGACACCAACTTCTCCGCGGACTTGACCGTGGTGGAGGAGGGCAACGAATTTGTCCGCCGGCTGAAAGCCGGAGACCTGGCCCGGCAGCCCATGTTTACCAGCTGCTGCCCCGGGTGGGTCCGGTTCCTGAAAAGTCAGTATCCGGAGCTGACCGGCCGCCTGTCCACGGCAAAATCGCCCCAGCAGATGTTTGGCAGCGTGGCAAAGAGCTGGCTGGCCCGGCGGCTGGGGGTGGAGCCGGAGCGGCTGTTCTGCGTGTCGGTTATGCCCTGCGTGGCCAAAAAGGCGGAGAGCGAGCTGCCCACCATGGCCACCGGACACGGGCCTGACGTGGACCTGGTGCTCACCACCCGGGAGCTGGTGCGGATGCTCCGGGCGGACAAGCTCTCTCCGGCCGCCCTGCCGGAGGAGCCTCTGGACGACCCCATGGGCACCTGTTCCGGCGCGGGCGCCATCTTCGGGGCCACCGGCGGCGTGATGGAGGCCGCTCTGCGTACCGCCGCCTATGTGCTCACCGGGGAGAATCCCGACCCGGAGGCCTTTGCCGCCGTGCGCACCGGCCCCGGCCTGCGGGAGGCGGAGTACGAAATAGCCGGTGTGCCCATCCGCTGCGCTGTGGCCAGCGGCCTGGGAGAGGCCAGAAAGCTGCTGGAGCGGCTGAAGGCGGGCAAGGCCCGGTATGATTTTGTCGAGGTCATGGCCTGCCCCGGCGGCTGTGTGGGCGGCGGCGGCCAGCCTGTGGGCAAGGAGGACGGGGAGCTGTACGGCGTCCGGGGAGCGCGGCTGTATGAGCTGGACAGAAAGGCCGCGGTGCGCTTCTCCCATGAGAACCCACAAGTAAAAGCACTTTACACGGAATATCTGGGCGCACCCCTAAGTCAACTGGCTGAGGAGCTGCTCCACACCGACCACGGGGCCTGGAATATGCCCCGCTGAGCGGTGAAAAAAGTCCCCCTTCCTCCCGCTGGGAGGAAGGGGGGCTGCCGTTATCGCCGAAGGTAATCGGGGGGCCGGTACTGCAGGGCCTCGGCCAGGTGTTGGGGCTGGATGGCGCCGCCGCCGTCCAAATCGGCGATGGTCCGGGCCACCCGGAGGATGCGGTCATAGCTCCGGGCGGTGAGTCCCATCCGGTCGAAGGCTCCCTTCATCAGCCGCTGGCACCCCTCGTCCAGGGCGCAGAAGCGGTCCAGGGCGTCCCGGCCCAGCCGGGCGTTGCAGGGGACAGAGGTGTCCTTCTGCCGGGCGGTCTGTAAAGCTCTTGCCCTGTCCACCCGTTCTTTGACAGTGGCGGAGGATTCCGCCCGCTCCCGCTGGGACAGCTCGTCAAACTCTAAGGCGGAGACCTCTACGAAGAGGTCGATTCGGTCCAGCAGGGGGCCGGACAGCCGGGAGAGGTACTTTTTGACCTCCTGCTCTGTGCAGCGGCAGCGGCCGGAGGGGTGGCCGTACCAGCCGCAGCGGCAGGGGTTCATGGCGCACACCAGCATGAAGCGGCTGGGGTAGGTGACGCTCCCCGCCGCCCGGGAAATCTGCACCTGGCCGTCCTCCAGGGGCTGGCGGAGCACCTCCAGCACCTCCTTGGGGAACTCGGGCAGCTCGTCCAGGAAGAGCACCCCGTTGTGGGCCAGGGAGATATCCCCGGGCCGGGGGATGGAGCCCCCTCCGGCCATGCCGGTGGAGGACACAGTGTGGTGGGGGGCCCGGAAGGGACGCAGCTCCACCAGGGGCTGGCTGGCGGTGGTCAGCCCCATCACCGAGTGAATCTCCGTGCACTCAAGCGCCTCCTGCCGGGTCATGTCGGGCAGGATGCCGGGCAGCCGCCGGGCCAGCATGGATTTGCCCGTTCCAGGCGGGCCGGACATGAGCAGGCTGTGCCCGCCCGCCGCGGCAATCTCCAGGGCCCGCTTCACCTGCTCCTGCCCCTTGACCTCAGCCAAATCTGGGCAGTGGGGGCGCTCCCCTCCGGGCTGCCACAGGGGGGCGGGGGAGATGGGCTGCTCTCCGGACAGGTGCCGGACCAGCTGCTCCACGTCCCGGACGGGGTAGACCGCCGGCCCCTGGGCCAGGGTGGCCTCGGCGGCGCTGTCCTGAGGCACATACAGGGTCTGGATGCCCGTCCGCTTGGCGGCCAGGGCCATGGGCAGCATCCCGGCGCAGGGCCGCAGCTGCCCGGACAGGGACAGCTCGCCCACAAAGGCGCAGCGCTCCTGGGGCAGCTTCAGCTGTCCCCCCGCGGCCAGGATGCCCACCAGCATGGGCAGGTCGTACAGGGTGCCGATTTTCTTCACATGGGCGGGGGCCAAATTGACGGTGATGCGGCTGACCGGGAAGGTGAAGCCGCAGTTCTTGATGGCCGCCCTGACCCGCTCCCGGGCCTCGTTTACCGCCGCGTCAGGCAGCCCCACCACCGTGAAAGCGGGCAGTCCGCTGGACAGATCGCACTCGGCGGTCACGGAGTAGCCGGACACCCCGTGCAGCCCCAAAGAGCGGATGGAACAGACCATATGGGCACCTCCAGCAAATCGTTCTGGAAAATATTGTACCTGTTTTTTCCCCGTTTGACAAGTCCGGCCGGGGGAGGAGGAAGGACCCCACGGCACAGGTCCGGCCAGGAGGTGCGGCCCGGCGCGGGTCCACCCGGCCATGCCGGATGGGAATACCTCTTCTGTCATGATGCAAAAACGGACTATGACGGCGGGAATTTGGGGGGAAAGACGAAAAAAATCCCGCTGAAAAGTTTACAAGTTGGGGAAAAAGTGATACACTGTTGGGGTGTCAGGCAAAAGTCCGCGCCCTGTCTGCCGGGGCGGGACGCCCCCGCGTCTGGATATAACTGAACACTTATGGAAACCATAACTGTTTTCACCATGGTCAGCTTCCCCGGCGGCGGTACAATAGAGCAGAGAAGCCATTGCAGCGGCGTGTGCTCCGCGCCGGAAAATCAAGGATGAAAGTAGGGAACTCTATGGCAAGAAAGTTCAAAACCATGGACGGCAACAATGCTGCGGCCTATGTCAGCTACGCCTTCACCGAGGTGGCTGGCATCTACCCCATCACGCCGTCCAGCCCCATGGCCGACTATGTGGACCAGTGGGCGGCCCAGGGCCAGAAGAATATCTTCGGCACCACGGTGAAGGTCATTGAGATGCAGTCCGAGGCCGGCGCGGCGGGCACCGTCCACGGCTCGCTGAACGCGGGCGCGCTGACCACCACCTACACCGCGTCCCAGGGCCTGCTGCTGATGATCCCCAATATGTACAAGATTGCCGGCGAGCTGCTGCCCGGCGTGTTCCATGTGTCCGCCCGGACCGTGGCCGCCCAGTCGCTGAACATCTTCGGCGACCACTCCGATGTGATGGCCTGCCGCCAGACCGGCTTTGCCATGCTGGCCGAGGGCAATGTGCAGGAGGTTATGGATTTGGCCGCGGTGGCCCATCTGTCCGCCATCAAGGGCCGGGTTCCCTTCATCAATTTCTTTGACGGCTTCCGCACCTCCCACGAGATTCAGAAGGTCGCCGTGTGGGACTACCAGGATTTGGCCCAGATGGTGGATATGGACGCGGTCAACGCCTTCCGCGCCCGGGCGCTGAATCCCGAGCACCCCACCATGCGCGGCTCCCATGAGAACGGCGACATCTTCTTCCAGCACCGCGAGGCCGCCAACAAGTACTACGACGCTCTGCCCGACATCGTGGAGGAGTACATGGGCAAGGTCAACGCCAAGCTGGGCACCAACTATCAGCTGTTCAACTACTACGGCGCGCCTGACGCCGACCGGGTCATCATCGCCATGGGCTCTGTGTGCGACGTGGCCGAGGAAGTTATCGACTATATGAACGCCCATGGGGAGAAGGTCGGCCTGGTCAAGGTCCGTCTGTACCGCCCCTTCCGGGCGGACAAGCTGCTGGCCGCCATCCCCGCCACCGCCAAGAAGATTGCCGTTCTGGACCGGACCAAGGAGCCCGGCGCCCTGGGCGACCCCCTGTACCTGGACGTGATTACCGCCCTGGCCGGCGCCGGCATCACCGACAAGGTCGTGGTGGGCGGCCGGTACGGCCTTGGTTCCAAGGACACCCCCCCCAAGAGCCTGTTCGCCGTGTATGAGAACCTGGCCCAGGCCCAGCCCAAGGACCACTTCACCATGGGCATTGTGGACGACGTGACCGGCACCTCCCTGACGGAGAAGGACGCCCCCAACACCGCCGCGGAGGGCACCATCGAGTGCAAGTTCTGGGGCCTGGGCGGCGACGGCACCGTGGGCGCCAACAAGAACTCCATCAAGATTATCGGCGACCACACCGACAAGTATGTGCAGGCCTATTTCCAGTACGACTCCAAGAAGACCGGCGGCGTGACCATCAGCCACCTGCGCTTCGGGGACAAGCCCATCCGCAGTCCCTACTATATCAACAAGGCCGACTTTGTGGCCTGCCACAACCCCTCCTACGTCACCAAGGACTTCCCCATGGTCCGGGACGTGAAGCCCGGCGGCGTGTTCATGATCAACTGCCAGTGGTCCCAGGAGGAGCTGGAGCACCATCTGTCCGCCGGCGCCAAGCGCTATATCGCGGAGAATAACATCCAGCTGTACACCATCAACGCCATTGACCTGGCCGCCCAGATTGGCATGGGCAAGCGCACCAACACCATTCTTCAGTCCGCCTTCTTCTCCCTGGCCAAGGTGATGCCCGAGGCCGAGGCCATCCAGTATATGAAGGACGCGGCCACCCACTCCTATCTGAAGAAGGGCCAGGAC
>CASECK010000168.1 GCA_949286295.1 uncultured bacterium
CCCCGGGCCCTGTTGGGCGTATACTCCCGCCAGGCCATATATACCTTTCTGGCCAGCTCGGCGATGCCCAGCACATCCTCATCCGTCTCGGTGGGCAGGCCCAGCATGAAATAGAGCTTCACGCCGCTCCAGCCGCCGGCAAAGGCGGTGCGGACGGACTGGAGCAAATCCTCCTCCCGCAGGTTTTTATTGATGGCGTCCCGCAGGCGCTGGGTGCCCGCCTCCGGGGCAAAGGTCAGCCCCCCCTTGCGCACCCGCTGAAGCCGCTGCATCAGATTCATCGAGAATGTGTCCGCCCGCAGGGAGGGTAGTGACAGCCCGATGTCCCGGGGGGCGCAGTAGTCCAGCAAGTCGTCGCACAGGGGCAGCAGGCCGGGATAGTCGGTGGAGGACAAGCTGGACAGGGTCATCTCCTGATAGCCGGAGTCCTCGCAGGCGGCCTTTCCATACCGGGCCAGCCGCTCCGCCGACCGGTTGCGCACCGGGCGGTAGACATACCCCGCCTGACAAAACCGGCAGCCCCGGATACAGCCCCGGAACAGCTCCAGCATCACCCGGTCGTGGACAATCTCTGTGGAGGGGACGATGGTGCGCAGGGGAAAATAGCTGTGTTCAAAGTCCTCCACAATGCGCTTTCGCACGGTCTCCCGGGCGCCGGTGCCCTCCAAAATCCGCATCTGGGACAGCGTGCCGTCCTGGTTGTACACCGGCTCATAAAAGGAGGGGACATAGATTCCCTCGATTTTGGCCGCGGCCTGCAGGAGTTCCTCCTTGGACCAGCCCTCCTCCCGGGCCTGCCGGTAGAGGGCGATGTACTCCAAGGTGACCTCCTCCCCCTCCCCCAGGACAAAAAAGTCGATGAAGGGGGCCAGCGGCTCGGGATTGTAACAGCAGCTCCCCCCCGCCACCACCAGGGGGGACAGGTCGGGCCGGTCGGCCGACCGCAGGGGCAGTCCGGCCAAATCCAACATATTGAGCACATTGCTATAGGCCATCTCATAGCCCAGGGAGAAGCCGATGATGTCGAAGTCGGCGATGGGGTCGCCGCTCTCCAGGCCATACAGAAGCAGCCCCTCCCGGCGCATGGCCTGCTCCATATCCCCCCAGGGGGCGTAGCACCGCTCGCACCATACTCCCGGCGTCTGGTTCATCACCCCGTATAAGATGCGGCAGCCCAGGTTGGACATCCCTATCTCATACGTGTCGGGAAAACAGAGGGCATAGCGCAAATCCACCTCGCCGCGGTCCTTCACCACGGCGTTGTACTCTCCGCCGGTATAGCGGGCAGGTTTCTGCACTGTGGGCAGAATCTGCTCCAGCGTTCGATTCATCAATACTTCCCCCCAAGGTCTCTTCAGGCGTGGTAATTATTTTACCTGTTTTCCACCCCGGTGGCAAGTCCTATTTCTTCCAAAAAGGCCTCCCGTACTGTCTGGCCAGCATGGCCAGCACCCACAGCGCGGCCAGCAGCAGCGTCACATTCCCTCCCGCGCCGGCCAGAAACAGCCCGCCCGCCAGTAGCGCCGCGCCGCACAGCAGGTCCACCCAGGCCCCGGCACAGCCGGCGGCCTCCGGTCCGGCCAGCAGCGCCAGAGAGCAGTTGAGTAGCCGTCCCCCATCCAGCCGCCCCACCGGGGCCAGATTGAACAGGGCCAAGGCCAAATTCACACCCGCGAAGCCCGCCCCCCAGTCCAGGGCCGTACACAGCAGGGCCAGCGCCGCGTTGACCGCGGGCCCCGCCAGGGCAGCCAGTCCCTCCCGCCAGTAGTCCAGGGGCCGCGCCACCACCATTTCCGCGCCGACAGCTGTAAGGCGAATTAGCTTTATATCTCCTCCCAAAACGCGAATTGCCCAGTAGTGCCCCAGCTCATGGAGGGTACAGGCCGCAAGGGCCAGCGGTACCACCCACTGCCGGTCCAAATAATTCAGCCAGGCCAGCATCAGAAAAAAACCGCCCGTGGCCTCCACCCTGCCCCATCTCATCCCTCCTGCAAAAATTCCACGTAGTAGGCGGGGTTTAGGTGCATTTTTCCATATTTCAGCTCCAGGTGCAGGTGAGGGCCGGTGGCCATGCCGGTGGAACCCACCAGGGCGATGGTCTCCCCTTTCGCCACACTCTGTCCCTTTTGCACCAGCACCTGGCTGCAGTGGGCGTAGAAAGATTTCACCCCGTTTCCGTGATCCACCTGAAGATACATTCCATAGGAATCGTCCTGGCCGGTATACTCCACCACGCCGCCGGCAAAGGCGGCGATGGGGTCGCCCTCCTGGCCGCCGATATCCACACCCCCGTGGAAATCCCCCTTCTCCCCGTTGACCGGGTGCGTCCGGTAGCCGTACTCCGAGTTGAGGCGGCCCAGCACCGGAACCGTTGTGTCCAGCCCGCCCAGCGACAGCCGGTCCATGGTATAATTGTTGGGCAGGTCCGGCCCCTCATAGTCCGATATCTCCACCACCGTCCCAGCCGGGAGGACCTCCGGCTCCTCCGGGGCGGCGGTCTCCGGCGCGGACTCGCCGTCCGCCTTCTGACCAGAGACCTCCCCACTAAAGCGCAGGCCAAAGGCCTCCGCGTCCGTGTAATGGGTGGCCCGCTCCACCGCGCTGGGCGCGCCGCTGAGAAATCCCAATTCCGCGGTGAGCACTGCCGCCGGCTGCGGCGGCTGAAATTCTACCGGCTGCGCCTCTTCCCGGGGACCAAACACCTGGATGCAGAAGTCGCCAATTCCCTCCAGCACCGTCCCGCTGCCCGCCATGGACTCCCCCAGCTGGGACAGCGCCCCCTGAAAGTCAAAATCCGCGGTGATGAGCTGAAAAATATCCCCCCGGAGCTGGACCAGCCTGCCGGGAAACACACCTTTTCCAACAAAGACTGTGAGAAACAGGACCAGGCATATCCCCAGCTGCGCCATCAGCACCCGCTCCCGGCGGGATTCCTCCCTGCGCCGGCCCCTCTGACCGCTCCGCCTGCGGACGGAGGCGGAGCGGACGGTCCTGTCATACATGACGACCCCTCCCTGTCCGTTTTTGATTGATAACAGTATATTCTCAGGTGGGGGCTCATATTACACTTGACAGGAGGACAAAAAGAAAATATAATACATAAGCTAACCAAATCCGGGTGTGGCGAAGCTTGGTATCGCGCTTGGTTCGGGTCCAAGAGACCGTGGGTTCAAATCCCGCCACTCGGACCAGCTCGTCGCAAGCGACATATCGCTTGCGACGAGCTTTTTCAGTTCATTGCAAAGCTCATCGCGCGCTCATTCTGCTGCTCCTCGCTTCCAACTGCGACCCGGAGCGCAGCCGTTTGCGGCTTTGCCGCCTTACGGATGTGGCCTGCCCCTTGCGGGTACTGCGCTGGGCTCGCAGTTGGTGAGCCGCCCTGCGGGCGGCATTTTTCACAACATTGAGAAATATCGATTTTGACCGTCCCTTCCACGTCGGAGCAAAGTTCGCTTTGCGACCACGTCTTTTTATGCCTATGGCAAAAAGACGCCAACCGCCCACTGCCTTGCTCCTCCTCTCCAAATCGAACCCGCTGACGCTGGGCGTCGATTTGTTTTTTCTTTTCCGAAAGTCTCAAGTCCTATCATTACACCCCAACCAAAAACCCGCTATTTTCGCATGAAAATAGCGGGTTTTTCTTGTTTTTTGTTGAAATTCCGAACTTTAAATGCAGCGTTGACAAGCTCTACCTTTCCCGGCTTCTGACCCGCAGGGGAGCACCTATCTTTTCTCGCGGGGATATATAAAACGCCGCCTGTAGTCTCGTTTGGGCAGCGGAATCTTGAAAAATATGATGCGGTTTTTTTCTAAAAATCACTTCTCCAGACCAACCCGCCTACGCCGGGTCTCGATGATAAGATTGCAAACGAAATCCCGCCCTCGGTTCTGAGGGCGGGATTGTTTTACTTTGGACCTCTGTGGCTGGCGGCCAGCTTCTCTCGGACGGCAAAGTTCCGGGCGGCGTTACAATATGATGCAGATAAGGCCGCCGGACCCCTCGTTGATAATGCGCTGAAGGGTCTCGCGCAGCTTGACCCGGGCGTCCTCGGGCATCCGCTTGATTTTGGCGTTTAAATCCTCGTTCACCAGCTCGTGGAGGGACTTCCCAAAAATATTGGCCTCCCAGATGCGGCTGGAATCCCCCTCGTACTCCTCCAGCAGATAGTGTATCATATCCTCGCTCTGCTTCTCTCCGCCCACGATGGGGGACACCTCCGTCTCGATATCCGCCCGGATCATGTGGATGGACGGGGCGCTGGCCTTCAGACGCACGCCATAGCGCCCCCCCTGCTTCATAATCTCCGGCTCCTCCAGCACCAGGGAGTCGATGGAGGGCACCACGATTCCATATCCCGTCTCCTCCACCTCCCGCAGGGCGCCGGCCACTTTATCGTAGGCGCGCTTCACCTCCGCCAACTGGGTGAGCAGGGCCATCAGGTCCCCGTCGTCCCCAATCTCAAATCCGGACTGCTGGGACAGCGTGTGGTAGAACAAGGCCCGGGGCAGGTCCAGGGCGGCCGCGGTGACCCCGGTGCCCAGGTCGATGGAGCTGACCCGGGCGGCGCTGACCACCTCACAGTCCTGAAAGGCTTCCACCGCGCCGCGCTCTTCCCGGATGCGGCGCAGCTCCCGGGTCCCCTCCCGGATGGCGGCGTAGAGCGCGGCCTTGATGGGGTGCTCCTGGGGCAGGGCGTCCACCCACGGGGGCAGGAACAGGTCCAGCTCTCGGATGGGGAACTCATAGAGGACGCTCTTCAGGATGGAGTCGATCTCCTCCTGCTCCAGCTCCAGGCAGTTTACCGCCACACAGGTGACATCGTAGCGCTGGGCAATGTCGGCGCGAATGGCTCTGGAGCGCTCGGAATCCGGGTGGGCACAGTTGAGCAGCACCACGAAGGGCTTGCCCAGCTCTTTCAGCTCCGCAATTACCCGCTCCTCCGCCTCCAGATACCCCTCCCGGGGGATATCGGTGATGCTGCCGTCGGTGGTGACCACGATTCCGATGGTGGAGTGCTCTGAAATGACCTTGCGGGTGCCAATCTCCGCCGCCTCCGCCATGGGAATCTCGTGGTCAAACCAGGGGGTGGTCACCATGCGCTCGTTCTCCCCCTCCAGCTGCCCCACCGCGCCGTCCACCATATACCCCACGCAGTCAATCATCCGCATCTGGCAGGCCCCTCCCCCGTCCACGGTGACCGCCACGGCGTCCTCTGGGACAAACTTCGGCTCGGCGGTCATAATGGTGCGGCCAGAGCCGCTCTGGGGCAGCTCATCTCTGGCCCGCTCCCGACGGTAGACATTCTCGATGTTGGGGATGACCATGGTCTCCATAAAGCGCTTGATAAAAGTGGATTTTCCCGTGCGGACCGGCCCCACGACGCCGATATAGATATCGCCCTCCGTTCTCAGCGCGATATCCTCATAGATTTTGCGTTCTTCCACTGCAACTCCTCCTTCGGCCCCGCAAGCCGGTAGTCTCCCTACAATGTATTGGGATAAGCCATAAAATATGACAGACCCGGAACCCCTCGCCCCGCAGCCGCCCAGCATGAAATGGGCCGCCCTCCGCGGGCGGTCCCGCAACTCCCTTCCACAGCTTTCGCGGAAGCGAAAAGAATTGCGGCTCAAGGCGACGTTTATCAATGAACTACCCTGAATCTACACCGAAATGGCCGCCTGTCCCGTATATCCGAAAGGTAGGAAATCAGCTCGGAACGCTCTCTATTTCCACGCTCTCGGAATTGTGGTAAAATCTATATTATCCAGTCCATTTGATTGTCATTGGAGTGCTCCGCATCTGTATTTATGGAGATGTCAATTTGCTGTTTTAGCGAAGGATAAAGCAGGCTGACTACTTCCCCATTTATCGGGGAGATAGCAAAGCCGAGCCAGTCAACAGCTAAGATGAACGGCGCATATAAAATGCGCCGCCGCTGACAGCTCCGTCTGTCTTTGCCAAAAGGTAATCAAGGCGGGAAAGCCCTGATATGGCTCTCCCGCCCGTTTCCATTTACAGGCAAAGTCCTGCGCCAAAGGGAGTACCCCCTTGGACCCCCGGACAAGTCAAGGCCACGCGTGAAACGCGCGGCCTTGACTTTTACCGGGCGCTGGGAATCAGGAGCATCCGCCCCATGGGCAGGTCCTCCTCCTCCAGCTCGTTGGCTTGAAGAATGCGCTGCATGGTAGTACCGTAGGCCTTGGCGATGTCCCACAGGCTCTCCCCCGGCGCGGCCAGACGCAGTACCACAGAGGGGCGCGCCCCCTCCCCGGCGCTGCGCACCTCGCCCAGGCGCGCGCCAGTTACGGCCGGCTGGGTGTCAATCAGAGTGCACAGGCAGTGGAATTCCACGGTGAAGCGCACCTCTACCCCGCCGGCCACCACAGCGGGATAGACCTCGCCGGGGCACAGGCAGCGGCAGGAGCAGCGGACGTTGTCTCCCCCCTCCAGGCGGCAGGAGACAGGCACGCAGCGCTGCACACACTGGACTTGCTCCTCCTCGTCGGTATAGAGCACCGTGACCCAGGCCTCCGCCGTCAGGACCAGCTCGGCCCCCTCCCGGCTCTGAGTCACCTGTCCCAGCGCCAGGCGTCCATCCACCACTGAGCGTACGCTCTCCCCGGTCTCCAGCAGTTCCCGGACGGCCTGGGGCCGGACAGACAGCTCGCCCAGCCGGCACAGCCGCTGGGGCTGGCTGTCCACCTCCATCTGCCAGTTGGTGCTGTACAGGTCCTGGAGCAGCGTGACCGGCCGGCGGCTGCGGACCTGCGCCTGGGCCAGCAGCTCCAGGGTCACCTCCAAATCCCGCCCGTCTCCCGGGACCGGCTGGCACTGAAGGCTGGCCACCTCCACTTCCACCTGGCAGTCCCCCTCCTCTCCCGCGCCGGACACCTCGATAACCTGGGAGAAGGGCAGGGACTCCTGGGCGGCGGTCAGCCCGCCGTCCGGCTCCTGGAGCAGCAGGTACACCTCCGCCGTCCCTTTGAAAATCAGCTTGCTGCCAATCAGCTTACTGTCGGTACACAGGGGCTGGACCCGGCAGGCCAGCAGCTGCGGCGCCTCGCCCATTCCGGCCTGGAGTCTCACCTGTTCCGTAAATGTAAAGGGCTTTTCCTGTACGCAGCAGAGCTGATAGTCCTCCCCCTGGAACTGCTTTTGGCAGACCGCGGCCTGCTCGCAGTTGGACACCCCGCCGCAGATGGTCCGCTCCGTGGGCTGGCAGGCGGTCACATCCACCGCCAAATCCACCCGCAGCAGCACCTTTCGCGGGTTGAGCGCCCGCGCCTGGGCGCTCCGGAGCCGGGGAGCTGCCAGCACGACGCCCCGCTCGGTGAGGCCGGGGGCCTCCGCCTGGCAGGTGAAGGGAAGGCCCACCTCCATCCGGCGAAGGCCGCCGCCGCCCTCCGGCTGATACAGGATGGCCGCCCGCACCATCCCGGTGACCTGGGCGGACCCCTCCCGGGCCTGCTTGCCGCTGAGGGTCGCCTGGCCGCATACATCCACGATTCGCAGAATGTCGGGGCAGGCGTCGGGGACGATGCTCTCCAGGGTCTCCTCCTGGCACAGGGTGACCTCCGCCACCGTCTCGTAGCTGGTGATGGTCTCGCGCTCAAATTCCAGTTCCATGGTGTCCTCTCCCTTTTCAGTGTCGGTGTCCGTCCCTTTGGGACTCGCCTTTGTGACACTATATGTGGGAGCGGCGCTATGTATGCGCTCTTCTCATTTCAGCTTGAAGAGCCGGCGCAGCAGCCCCCTCAGACACCGGGGGGAACGCACCACCACGATACCCATAACCAAAACCCTCCCCTCCCATTCAGACTGGCCGTTGCCGGCTTAATCCATTATATGGCCGCGGGCGGCAGGTGTGCAAAAAAGCGGCCTCCCGAATCGGGAGGCCGCGGTCCTCAGGATACTCAGTTGGGATTGACGGTGTAGTTTGGCGCCTCTTTGGTGATGTAGATGTCGTGGGGGTGGGACTCCCGCAGGCCGGCGGCGGTAATCTGCATAAACTGCGCCTTGCGGTGCAGCTCGAGGATGTCGTGGCAGCCGGTGTAGCCCATGCCGGCCTTCAGGCCGCCCATCAGCTGATAGACCGTCTCGCCCACAGCCCCCTTGTAGGGCACCCGGCCCTCCACGCCCTCGGGAACCAGCTTTTTGTTGTTCTGCTGGAAATAGCGGTCCTTGGAGCCCTGGCTCATCGCGGCCAGGGAGCCCATGCCCCGGTAGACCTTGAACTGGCGGCCCTGGAAGACCTCCGTGTCCCCAGGGGACTCCTCGCATCCGGCCAGCAGGGAACCCAGCATGACCACGCTGGCCCCGGCGGCCAGCGCCTTGGCAATGTCGCCGGAGTACTTGATGCCGCCGTCGGCGATGATGGGGATGTCGTACTGGGCGGCCACACAGGCGGCGTCATAGACAGCGGTAATCTGGGGCACGCCGATACCGGCCACCACCCGGGTGGTACAGATGGAGCCGGGGCCGATGCCGATTTTCACACAGTCGGCCCCCGCCTCGATAAGGGCGCGGGTCCCCTCGGCGGTGGCCACGTTGCCGGCAATGAGCTGCACATCGGGATACAGGGCCTTGATACGCTTGACGCAGTTGAGGATGTTCTGGGAGTGGCCGTGGGCGGAATCCAGCGCCAGCACGTCGGCCCCGGCCTCCACCAGGGCGGCCACCCGGTCCAGCACATCGGCGGTGACGCCGATGGCGGCGCCCACCAGCAGGCGGCCCTTCTCGTCCCGGGCGGAGTTGGGGTAGACCTCGGCCTTCTCGATGTCCTTGATGGTGATTAGGCCCTTCAGGCGGAACTCCTCGTCCACGATGGGCAGCTTCTCAATCTTGTGCCGGCGCAGAATCTCCTTGGCCTCGGCCAGGGTGGTGCCCTCGGGCGCGGTGACCAGGTTGTCCTTGGTCATCACGTTGTCGATGAGCTGATTCATGTCGGTCTCAAACTTCATATCCCGGTTGGTGATGATGCCAATCAGCCTGCCGTTGTCGCAGATTGGCACGCCGGAGATGCGGTATTTCGCCATCAGTTCGTCGGCCTCGGCCAGGGTGTGGCCCGGCCCCAGCCAGAAGGGGTTGGTGATGACGCCGTTCTCGCTGCGCTTGACCATATCCACCTGCTCGGCCTGCTGGCTGATGGACATATTCTTATGAATGACGCCGATGCCGCCCTCCCGGGCGATGGCAATCGCCATACGGTACTCGGTCACCGTGTCCATGGCGGCGCTGATCAGCGGGATATTCAGATGAATCTTCCGGGTCAGGCGGGTGCGCAGATCGATGTCGGCGGGCAGCACATCGCTGGCGGCGGGGATGAGCAGCACGTCGTCAAAGGTCAGGCCCTGCTTGACAAACTTCTGGGAGGCGTCCTGGTTGACCATTTGTCTACAACTCCTTTTCCGCTCCGGCAGGCCGGGGCAATCTTCACTTGGCGTTTGGGTGAATATTGGATTAATTGTACTCGCGGCCTTCTGCCTTGTCAAGAAAGCACTTCACCAAAAAACAGGGCCGACTCGAAGCGGGATTTGCCGCTCTCGTCCACGCCGCAGACATAGCGGCTGTCCCCTTGGCCGCCGGTCTGAATCTGAAGCACCTCGCCGGGGCGGCACTCGGCCAGATAGCCAATCTGCATCTCCGCCAGAAAGCGGCCGCCGGGCAGGTCCTCCATATGCAGGGCGTCGCAGGCGAAGTCCGCGTAGCGGGTGTTGTTCACATGGCCGTTGATGTCGCAGTCGCTATACCGCATAGGCCGCCGCTCCGCGGTGCGCAGGGCGTCAGGCCGGCGGAGCTTGGCCAGGGTCATGGTTTTGCACAGCTCTCCCCCGCCGGTTCCGGCCAGCTCCGTGATGCTCCCCAGGCGCAGCAGCTTATGGGCATCCACGCTGGCCAGCACCCAGGCGGACACCGATTCCCCCACCGGCTGGCCATTGGCCAGAATGTCGTAGTCCCGGTACATCAGGGCGCCCCGGCTGCCCCGGTGCCAGGTGCGGATGGTGAGCCTGTCCTCGAATTCCAGCGGCCGGGACAGCCGGTACCAGGACCGGGCCAGCATCCAAAAGGCCCCGTAGCGCTCAATCAGCATTTCCCGGGAAAAGCCCCCCTCCTCCGCCGCCAGGGTGGCGGCGTTCTGCAGGTGGTCCAGCAGGGCCGAGGCCTTGCAGTGCCCCCGCCCGTCCACATCCAGGCCGGACAGGCGGATGTGATGTTCAAAAAATGTGCTCATGGCCTCTCCTTCCCATGTATCAAAAGCTCTGTCTTGCAGCAGATGTCGTCAATATCGCCGGCGGTGGCGGCGGGGAGGCGCATCTGGGCGCCGCAGTCCTGGCAGATAAGGTCCACTGAGCTGAAATTCACCCGAAAGGTCCACTTTTTAGAGCCGCAGGCGCAGGAGATTCCTCCCCGGGCGGCGATATCCCGAATCTCAGACAGGACCTCCTCCATCACCATTTCGTCCAGGAAGGCCCCACGGCCGGCGGCATCCTGGCCCAGCTTGTCCACCGCCTGCTCCAGCCGGGCGGTGGCGGCATACACCGGACCCTCCTCCCCCACATAGCAGCAGTCCAGCCCCGACTGGGCGCAGGAGAAGGCCAGGGCCTTCTCCCGAATAAAGGCTTTGGCAGAGCAGGACACCTGGTGATTCCGGCCGCAGAACAGGCAGGGAACCATCAGGCGCACCCGCTCGGGCAGGAACTCTACCAGCAGCTCCGACTTGCCGCAGGGGCACTTGATGTGGGCGGGGGCGGCCGCCAGGGAAAACAGGTCCCGCTCCACAATCACTGACTGGAGACAGTGGGGGCAGATGTAGGAGAGAAACCGCTTTGTCTCTTGTACCATAGAATTCATTCTTTCTTGTTCTTGATTTCTGGGCGGCGCGTCAGGGATACCGCGCCCTACATAGGGGATGTCCCTACGGCGGCCCCTCCGCCGGCTCGTCCAACGTCCAGGGGAGGTATAGGCTCACGTCCAGGTCGAAGTGGGGCTGGGGGAATTCCGGCTTTACGGGGAAGGTCTCATGACCCAGCATCAGCCCGCCCCAAGGGAGCTCCACCAGAGGCCCCCAGTTCTGCCCGCTGTCCGCCCCGGCGGGCTTGTCCAGAATGGTTCCCGCCACACGCCAGGACAGCTGGTAGAGCAGTCCCTTTTCCTTCCAGTCCTTACCGTGGTAGAGTTCGCAGACATAGGTGGCCTTCTCCGGCGGGATGGACAGGCTGTCCAGGATGGCCATGAGCTCCTCCGGCAGCTTCCGCTCCCGGGCCAGGGCCAGGAAATTGCGGCAGTGGCCGCAGGAGCAGTCCCAGTCTCCGGACTTTTCATAGTAGCCCCGGGTGGCCTTCAGGTCCACCTGTACCCCATAGCCGTACCAGGAAAAGGCGGTCATTTGCGGTACTCCTTCTTGTTATTGGCCCCCCGGCGCTGCTCGTCCACCTCATAGGCCCGGATAATCTTCTGCACCAGGGCGTGGCGGACCACGTCGGACTCGGTGAGGCGCAGGATGGCGATATCCTCCACCCCTTTGAGCACCCGCATGGCCTCCTTCAGCCCGGAGGCCATGTCGCGGGGCAAATCAATCTGGGTGATGTCGCCGGTGATGACAATCTTGGAGCCAAAGCCCAGCCGGGTGAGAAACATCTTCATCTGCTCCCGGGAGGTGTTCTGGGCCTCGTCCAGAATGATAAAGCTGTCGTCCAGGGTGCGCCCCCGCATATAGGCCAGGGGGGCCACCTCGATGTTCCCCCGCTCCAGGTATTTCTGATAGGTCTCGGGGCCCAGCATCTCGAACAGGGCGTCGTACAGGGGGCGCAGGTAGGGGTCCACCTTGGACTGCAAATCACCGGGCAAAAACCCCAGCCGCTCCCCCGCCTCCACCGCCGGGCGGGTGAGGATGATGCGGTTGATCTCCTTGGCCCGGAAGGCGGCCACGGCGGCCGCCACCGCCAGATAGGTCTTGCCCGTCCCGGCCGGGCCGATGCCCAGGGTGACCACATTGTCCCGGATGGCCTCCACATATTTCTTCTGCCCCAGGGTCTTGGCCTTGATAGGCTTGCCCTTGGCGGTGATGCAGATGACATCGCTGGCCAGCTGCTCAATCTGATTCTCCCGGCCCTCCCGGACCAGCTGGATGATATAGCGCACATTCTGCTCGGTGATGCTCTCCCCCTTAGAGGACAGGGTCATGAGGTTTTCAATGGCCCGGACGGCGTACATGACCCCCTCCGGGTCCTCCCCCGACACCTTGAGCAGGGAATCCCGGCTCACCACCGTCACGCCCAACTCATGCTCAATAAGACGGATATTCTCGTCAAAGGAGCCGAATACGTTGATGGTCTCCTCCAGACGCTCCAAGCTGATGGTCTGTTCTGTCATTGGTATAAAATCTCCTGCCTTTGACGGGGCCGGTTCCGCCCCGGAATTATGAGGGAAGCGGCCCGCCCGGCGCCTCTTTTCCAATCTCCTCCCGGCACTCCGCCGTGAGGGTGACGGTCAGCAGCGCCCCCTCCTCCCGGGCGGAAAAGCGGTAGGCGGAAATCTCTCCGTCCTCCCCTATCAGGCCCTTTAGCCGCTCCAGCAGCGCCTCCTCCACCAGGGCGCGGGCGGCCGTCCGCTCCACCGGAACGGAGCGGAGGGTATATGCCCGGAAGGCCTCCCGGCTGACAAACAGGGGCAGCGCACCGCCGGAGAGAGGGCCCGGCTGAAACACTGTGGTTATTTTATCATACATTGGCCAGGAAATGCTACTGTTTCCAAAAATTTCTATCCGCTTTCCCAGAATGCTCAGGGACCACCGCTGTTTCTCC
>CASECK010000169.1 GCA_949286295.1 uncultured bacterium
CCATGTACTCGCTGGGCACGTCGGCCACCAGCCGCTCCACCGGCTCGCACTGCTTTCCATCAATCTCCTGATAGAGCACCCGGGGGGGAGAGACCTGGAACTCATAGCCCTCCCGGCGCATGGTCTCCATGAGGATGGACAGGGACATCTCCCCCCGGCCGGCCACGTGGAAGGAGTCGGTGGAGCCCTCCACCTCGCTCACCTTCAGGGACACGTCCTTCAGGGTCTCCCGGAACAGCCGGTCCCGGAGCTGCCGGCTGGTGACAAACTTGCCCTCCCGCCCGGCAAAGGGGGAGTCGTTGACCGAAAAGGTCATCTCAATGGTGGGGGCGGAAATCTTCACAAACTCGATGGGTTCCACACACTCGGGGGCGCACACGGTGTCGCCGATGGTCACCTCGCCGATGCCGCTCATGGCGATGATATTGCCCGCCTCCGCCTGCTGGACGGGGACCTTGGCCAGGCCGTCAAACTCGTACAGGGCGGTGGCCTTGGCCTTCTTGGGGGCGGCGGAGGGGTCGTGGTAGTTGCACACGGCAATCTCCTGGTTCTGCCGGATCACCCCCCGCTCAATGCGGCCGATGGCAATGCGCCCCACAAACTCGTTATAATCAATGGCGGAGACCAGCATCTGGAAGGGGGCCTCCAAATCCACGTCGGGAGCGGGGATGTAGTCTAAGATGGTGTCGAACAGGGGCTTCAGGTCGCTGCCGGCCACGTCGGGCTGGACAGAGGCCGTGCCCTGCCGGCCAGAGCAGAACAGCATGGGGGAGTCCAGCTGCTCGTCGGTGGCGTTCAAATCCATAAGCAGCTCCAAAATCTCGTCGATGACCTCGTACACCCGCTGGTCGGGGCGGTCAATTTTGTTGACCACCACGATGACCCGGTGGCCCAGCTCCAGCGCCTTGGACAGGACAAAGCGGGTCTGGGGCATGGGGCCCTCGGCGGCGTCCACCAACAGGATGACCCCGTTGACCATTTTCAGGATGCGCTCCACCTCGCCGCCGAAATCGGCGTGCCCCGGGGTGTCCACAATGTTGATTTTCACCTCGCCGTACTGAACGGCGGTGTTTTTGGCGGTGATGGTGATGCCCCGCTCCCGCTCCAGGTCGTTGGAGTCCATGACCCGCTCCACCACAGTCTGGTTCTCCCGGTAGACCCCCGACTGCTTGAGCAGCTCGTCCACCAGGGTGGTCTTGCCGTGGTCCACGTGGGCGATGATGGCGACGTTTCTCAGCGTTTCGTTCTTCATGCAACCTTCTCCTTTATTATCCGGCGGGGCCGCCCCGCCCGGCGCTGCGGCGGAACGGTCCCGCAGCAAACTCCGCGGTCCGGGGCTGCGCTCCGCCCCGTTTTCTCAACAAGTGGGTATTATACCTCTGATGGGGGAAAAACGCAACCGCTGGAGGGAAAAAATCTGTTTCTGGAACATTTTCTTTCCCTTTTCGTCTGTTTTTTTCAAATGGGCGGCGCCGCTGTTCCCACAGGCGGAGGAAAACTCGAAAAAATGTTCTAATTTTTCCTTGACTTTTTCGAACGTTTGTTGTATTTTAACTGTGGAACAAATGTTCTCTATCTGGCGGGGGGCGGAAAAGTCCGGTTTTTGGGACTTTTCTCCGGGTATGATTGACCCATCCGTGAAAGGGAGGGATTTTCTGTGCAGACCATCTACTACTCCACAACCAATTTCATCCGCCACAGCGGCAACCTGGTGGACCTGACTGAGTTCCGCCGCAAGCTGGCCCTGGCTCAGGAGGGCAGCCTGGCCCCCCGGATGGAGCAGCCCCGGCCCCAGGATGCGCCCCGCCTCACCCTGCTCCCCGCGCCCCGTCCCGCCCACGCCGCCCGGCGCGCCCAGCGGGCCCGGCGGGCCTGGACCCTGGACGCCTGCGCCAGCGTCAGCGTCATTGTCATGACCCTGACCTTCGCCCTGCGCCTGTTTCTCTGACCAGGCGCAACATCTTGGGGCTATTTACAGTTTAGACACAATTTAAGGGAGGAACGCCCCGGGATTGCCGGGACGTCCTCTTTTTTTGCACTTTTTCGTCTATTTTTTCTTCCAAAACAGGGAAAAACCTCTTGACGGAGGGGAGGGGTTGCGGTATAGTATTGTTACCATTTTGTAACTCTTATTGCAGTCTTGTCATTTTTTATCCGCAACTGATAGGGGGGAATCCCGATGGAGCAATGGAAGGATTGGCTGCGCGGGCTGGCCGCCCGGCGACCGGGCGCAGGCCGGGATGGGGCGGGGGAAACGAAGTCCGCCCAGACCCGGGAGCAGCTGGCGCTCTACTGGAAGGCCGGCCGGGAGTGGTCCCGCATTCACTTCCGGCGCTGGACCCACCTGTTTCATGGCGCCGCCGCCGGAAACCGGGCTGTGGGCCCCGTCTCCTTTCTGCTGGTGTCCGCCGCCCTGGGCACCGCGCTGACCATCACCACCCTGTACTCCACCAGCTACGCCGTGGTGGTGGACGGGCAGCAGGTGGGCGTGGTGGCCGACCAGAACGTGGTGGACCAGGCCATCCGCACGGTAGAGGCCCAGGGCACCCAGCTGCTGGGCTATGATTTTCAGGTCCAGGGCGAGGTGGACTATCAGTTCGCCCTTACCCTGAAGAGCGAACTCAGCCAGGAGCGGGACATCCGCAACTACTTCTATGGCCAGCTCAACGAGGTCAGCGGCCAGCTGCGGGCCTACGAGGTGGTGGTGGACGGCCGCTCCATGGGCGTGGTCAAGGACCAGCGGGCTCTCAATCAGATGCTGGAGGGCATGAAGGACCAGTACACCACCGAGAACACCGTCCAGGCGGAGTTTGTGGAGCAGCTGGATTTGAACAGCGTCTACGCGGTGGACGACCTGATGACCACCGCCGAGATGCAGCAGGCCCTGGAGGCCAACGCCACCGGCGAAACCACCTACACCGTCCAGAAGGGGGACACCTTCAACGCCATCGCCTACGCCAACGATATGTCCGTCAGCGATTTGAAGGCGCTGAACCCCGGACTGGACATCAACCGGCTGATGGTGGGCGACGTGCTCAACGTCAAGCAGCTCATCCCCACCCTGTCCGTCCGGACCCTGGACCACGAGGTGTACACCCAGCCCATCCAGTGCCCGGTGGAGGAGGTGGAGGACAGCTCCATGTACATCGGGGACACCAAGGTCCTCACCCAGGGCACCCCGGGGGAGGCCCGGGTGGAGGCCGACGTGGTCTATGTCAACGGCTATGAGCAGGAGCGCTCCATCCTCAGCTCCACCACCCTCCGGGAACCCACTACCACTGTCATGGCGGTGGGCACCAAGGAGAAGCCCAAGACCGCCTCCAAGGGCTACTTCATCTGGCCCACCTCCAGCCACCGAATCAACTCCTACTTCGGCGGCCGGAACCTGTGGGGCAGCTATGACTACCACTCCGGCCTGGACATCCACGCCTCCTACGGCGCGACCATCAAGGCCGCCGACGGCGGCACTGTCACCTTTGCCGGCTGGCGCGGGTCCTACGGCAACCTGGTCATCATCACCCACGACAACGGAATCCAGACCTACTACGCCCACAACTCCAGCTTCCTGGTGTCGGCGGGGGAGAAGGTCTATCAGGGACAGCCCATCGCCCGGGCGGGCAGCACCGGCAACAGCTCCGGCCCCCACTGCCACTTCGAGGTCCGAATCGGCGGCTCCGCCGTCAATCCCCTGAACTATCTGCCCTAAGGCGGTACAAAAAATCCCCCCGGGATGAGCCTTGCGCTCATCCCGGGGGGATTTTTTATGCTTATGCGCCGGCGGCTTCCCGCGCCGTCTCCTCCATCGCCGGATTGTGGCCGGCCTGCTCCCGAAAGTACTCCGCCCGCAGGAATTCGTCCAGCAGCTCCTGGTCCTCCGGGGGGAGGCTGGCGCTCAGCTGGCCGTCCACCAAGAACTTCCCCGAGGTGTGGACCAGGGGCACCCTCCGCCTCATCTGCTGGGACAGCTGCAGAAAGGCCGGGCCCTCCCAGCCGCACTGCTCAAACAGCTCCGCCATCAGAAAACAGGGGGAGAAGTCCCCGCCCGGGCCGGAGAAATCCCGGCCCAGGACCTGTTTGGCCGCGGAGTTGGCCCAGATGAGATAGGGGGTGGCGTAGTAGTCGTAAAAGCCCTCCGTGGTGGACAGGCTAAACCCGGTCCCCAGGTCAAAGTAGGCGTCGTTGCCGTTGCCCCCCCAGGGCTTGTGGTCGCCAAACACCACCAGCACCACCGGCTGCTCCATCTCCTCCAGCCCCTGGACCAGGCCGGTTAGGGCGTCCAGGGTGTCGGCCACTTTATTGAGGTAGTTGTTCCAGATGTTGCAGGTGGCTTGAGAAAAGCCGCTCCCCTCCGGGGTGAGCAGCCGCTCCCCCTCGGTGTAGTCCCAGGAGTAGGGGCCGTGATTTTGATAGGACACAGAGAAGGAGAAGCAGGGGCCCTCCTGCACCCGCTCCTGGAGCTGCTGGAGCAGCTCGCGCATCAAAATCTGGTCGGAGTTCCACTGGGCGGCCACCGGGTCCACCAGCTGGCCGTAGTGGTTCTCGCTGAACCAGTACTCCTCAAAGCCCAGATAGCGGTTGATATCCTCCCGGTCGTAGAACCAGGCGAAGCCCGGATGGCTGCCGAAGGTCTGATAGCCCTGGTCCCGGAAGTACCACACGTAGGAATCGGTCGTTTTGGTAAACTCTCCGTGGGAGGAGTAACCGGTCAGGAAGGCCCACTCGCTGTCCACCGTGCCGCCGGCAAAGATGTTGGTGAGCAGGCGGCCGGACACCCCCTCTTCGGCCAGGGCGTGCCACGGCTCATAGACCTGGGCGGCCTTCTCCTGAGCAGCCAGGGCCGGGAAGTCGGTGAGGTCGGCAAAGGCCTCTAACATGATGCCCATCACCGACACCCGCCGCTCCGGGGGGATGTCCGCGTCCTCGTACCGCTCCAGCACAACGGCGGCCTGCTGGCTGTCATAGCCCTCGGGCGCGGTGTAAATCATCTCCCGGGCGGAGTGGAGCAGGGGGTACAGCCCCCCCTTGGACAGGTAGAGCTCCGTCCCGTTTCCAGCGTCCGCCTGCCCTTTGACCTCCAGGCGCTGGTACAGCCCGTCGTCCAGGTACACGCACAGGAAGGATACCGCCAGCAGGGCGGCGGCGGACAGGGCCCCCAGGGCCCGCTCCGGCCAGCCCGCCGGCCCCCGGGGGACCAGCAGGACGGACAGCGCCAGTCCCAGCAGCAGC
>CASECK010000170.1 GCA_949286295.1 uncultured bacterium
GGCCCCCCACGGGGCCGCCCGGCCTTTTGCGGGGCAGCAAACGAAACATGATAGTTGCTGGCTGAGGATAAAAAAGGGGAGGGCTTTGTGGCCCTCCCCTTGTACCACGGCGGTCAAGCAGGTCATCCGTCCGAGGTCCCCGGGAAGCTGTGCGCGGTCAGCCGTCCTCGCTGCGCGTTTACGGCTCGTACCAGAACCGCCAGGGGAAATGGACCGCCTCCTGGGCGTAATCGATGCCGATTCGCGGGCCGCACTGGACGCGGCTTGGGGCGGGGGGCTGGCCGGCGCAGACGAACAGGCCGCTCTCCCACCGGGTCAGGTCCAGGCCGTTCTGCCCGCGGTCCAGCAACAGGCCCCGGCACAGCTTTCCCGGGCCGTTGAGAAAGTTTTTTCGCTGTTGGGCGCTCAGCTCCTCCGGCTTGCGTCCAAAGCGGTTTTGTGCTATGATAGCTTCGTTTTCGGCAGGGACCGCCCCCCGGATGAGGACGGCGGCGGGTTCCCCCTCCGGCTCGGTGACCAGGTTGAGGCAGTGGTACATCCCGTAGATGAGATAGAGATAGGCCGTCCCCGGCGGGGCGAACAGGGTCTGCGTCCGGGCCGTGCGCTTATAGCCATAGGCGTGGCAGGCCTTGTCCGTCCGGCCCACATAGGCCTCGGTCTCAGTGATGCGGCACACCAGATGCGCCCCGCCGGGCAGGACGCGCACCAGCAGCCGGCCCAGCAGGTCCCGGGCGACGGTCACCGTGTCCCGGTTGTAAAATTCCCGTGTCAAAAGTTCTGCCTGCTCCACCGCGTCTCCCCCCTGTCCCGCCGGGACCAGATGCCCGGCAGGGCTATCATAGCATACCGCCCCTATCTTTGCAATTGGGAGTTGATGTCCCGTGTCCCCCAGGACCATGCGCCTGCTGGCCAAGCCCATGCTGTTTTCCTCCGCCCTCATCTGGGGCACCTCTTTTTTTATCATGAAGAACGCCCTGGATGTCATCCCAGTGTTCTTCCTGCTGGCCATCCGGTTTACCGCCGGCGCCGCGCTGCTGGCTGTGCTGGCCGGGCGGCGGTGGGGGCGCTTTACCCCCGACTGCCTGTGGCGGGGGGCGGTGATGGGGGCCTTCCTGTTTTTGGCCTACTCGGTGCAGACCTTCGGCCTGGCCCTGACCACCCCGTCCAAAAACGCCTTCCTCACGGCGGTATACTGCGTGCTCGTGCCCTTTTTGACTTGGGCGGTGGTGGGGCGGCGGCCCGACCGGTACAACATTTCCGCCGCCCTGCTGTGTGTGGCCGGGGTGGGGCTGGTGTCCCTCAATGAGCACCTGAGCGTCAACGCCGGCGACCTGCTCACGCTGTTGTGCGCCGTCTTTTACGCCAGCCACATCGTGGCGGTAGAAAAGCTCTCCCCAGGGCGGGATATCACCCTGCTCACCGTGTTCCAGTTCGCTTTCGCCGGACTGTACGCCTGGGCGGGCGGCTTTCTCACAGAGACCTTCCCCGCCAGGGCCCTGGCCGACCCGGCGGTGCTGCTCCCCCTGGCCTACCTGTGCGTTATGGCCACCACCGTGGCCCTGCTGTTCCAGAATGTGGGGCAGGTCTGGTCCGACCCGGCCTCCGCCGCGGTGATTTTATCCCTGGAGTCGGTCTTTGGGGTGCTCTTTTCCGTGCTTTTCTATGGCGACCCGGTGACGGGGCGGCTGCTGGCCGGATTTGGCCTGATTTTTGTGGCCGTGGTGTGCTCCGAAACCAAATTCTCCTTCCTGCGCCGGGGGCGGAGCGGCCGGAAGGAGCCGGTGTGACAGAGGGAAGGTCCCGGCCGGTAGGGCTGGGACCTTCATTTTTTAAAACAAAATGAAAAATAAAATTAAAGCTTGACTTTAATAAAATTAAAGTATATACTGAACCCAACACAGAGGAGGTGGGAGTTTTGGCCATAGAGCTGCTGCCCGGCTGGATGGCCGGACTGGAGGAGGAGGACGTGGCCTTCATGCGGAAGTTTATCCTGGCCTCGGGCTCGCTGAAGGAGGTGGCCGCCCAGTACGGGGTGAGTTATCCCACGGTGCGCCTGCGGCTGGACCGGCTGATTCAGAAGATTCGCATCGGGGAGGACGCCGCCGCCGACCCCTATATCGCCACCATCAAGCGCCTGACGGTGAACGAGCGGCTGGATTTTGACACCGCCAAGCTGCTCATCTCAGAGTACAAAAAGACCCGGAGTGGGAAGGAGAGTGTTCTATGAATACGTTGATGCTGGCCCTGGGCCTTTTGGGGCCCGCCGCGCTTTTGCTTGTCATGGCCCTGCCGCTGGGGGCGCTGATTGCCCTCCAGGTATTTCTGTGCAGGCGGAGCCTGAAGCTGGGGCTGATTCTGCCTGCCCTGTCCCTGCTGGTCTCGGTGTGGTTTGTGCTGGGCGTGGCCTTGTTCTCCCATGGGACCGGCTATATGAGCGGCGGGAGCGTGACCATGGAGGAGGACGGGACCGTGCTGGAGGAGCGGGTCTACGAGGACGGGATGGTCACGGTGTACGACGGGGAGGGGACCATCGTCAGCCAGTACCCGGACCCGGACTATGACAGGGAGCAGACCGCTCAGGCCAGGGGAGAGGTGGCGCTGATGGCGGCGGTGATGTTTCTGGCCTTCAACATCCCCACCTTAGCGTTTATGGGAGTTTGGCTGTACAGCAAGAGCCGCCGGGGCGCCCGGGAGGACTTGCGCCGGATGCGCATTGAGGATTTGGGATACCAAAAGCAGGGGGCGGGCCCGCCGGCATAAGCCGGCGGGCCCTC
>CASECK010000171.1 GCA_949286295.1 uncultured bacterium
CGGGGTCTCAGTTGCACTTGCATATTCCGACTCCATATTATATAATACCTCTCACCTGACGACCGGAGGGATTGCCCGCCCAGGGCGGACACTCCCCCGGCCGGCTCCCCGCCGGCCCGCTGTTTTCCCGGCCGGGCGGCCGGTTCTTCCCATCTCCGGTCCGCCCCATCTTCCCTTCTGGAGGTCCCTATGAGACGCACGCTCTTTTTCCCCTGCCTGCTCTGTCTGGCCATCGGCCTGCTGCTGGGCATCCTGCTCCCGGTGAACTGGTCCGGCCGGGAGGCCGCCCCGGGCGGCGCGCGGCCCATCGTCCCCATCCAGCAGCCCCAGCACGCCGACGCCTCCACCCAAACCGAGACGCTGGACAGCGCCGACAACAGCCTGCTGCTGGGCGCCGCCTGCGCCGTGGCCCAGGCCCTGGAGGAACAGGACTATACCGCGCTGTCCGGCTTTGTCCACCCGGAGCGGGGCGTGACCTTCACCCCCTACTCCACCGTGGACCCAGAAAATGACCTGACCTTTACCCCCGCCCAGATTAAGAACCTGGCTCAGGACGAGACGGTGTACACCTGGGGCTTCGAGGACGGACGGGGCACCCCCATCCGAATGACCATCCCCCAGTATCTGGAGCGCTATGTCACCGACCGGGACTACACCCGCGCCCCCCAGATTGGCATCGACCAGATTCTCACCGGCGGCAACGCCCTGGAGAACCTGGCCGAGGTCTACACCGGCTGCCGGTTCGTGGACTTCACCTTCCCCAGCGCAGACCCGGTGAACAACGGGCTGGACTGGTCCTCCCTGAAGTTAGTGTTCCAGGCCGGGGAGCACAGCTGGCTGTTGGTGGGCGTGGTCCACGGGGAGTGGACCATCTGAGGGCCCCGGCCCCGGTTTCCCCTGCCATTCATTTTATTTCTGAAAGGACTGTTCCCCCCTATGAACATTGTCATTGTGGGCTGCGGCAAGGTGGGCTTTTGCCTGGCCGAGCAGCTTGTGCTGGAGGAGCACGATGTGACCATCGTGGACCAGCGCGAGGACAGCCTGCGCCGGGCCGGCGACCAGCTGGACGTGATGACCGTCCTGGGCAACGGCGTCTCCGCTGACACCCTGCGCCAGGCCGGCGCCGACAGCGCGGATATGCTGGTGGCCGCCACCAACTCCGACGAGGTAAACATGGTCTGCTGCCTGACCGCCAAAAACCTGGGGGCGGGCTATACCGTGGCCCGCATCCGCAACCCGGAGTACACCTCCAACCTCAACGAGCTGCGCCGGAACCTGAAGTTAGACATGACCATCAACCCGGAGAACGCCACCGCCATCGAAATCTCCCGGCTGCTGCGCTTCCCCGCCGCCGCCAACATCGAGACCTTCTGCCGGGGCCGGGTGGAGCTGATGGGCGTCCGGCTCCAGGAGGGGGACTTTCTGGTGGACGCGCCCCTGCGCTCCATGTCCAACCAGGTGAAAAAACTGGCCATGCTCTTCTGCGCCGCCGACCGGGACGGCCAGGTCTTTATCCCCAACGGCTCCTTTGTCCCCCAGGCGGGCGACCAGCTGTATGTCATCGGCCAGCCCAAGAGTCTGGACCAGTTCTTCCATCTGCTGGGCCGCAGCTCCTCCCGGGCCAAGCGGGTGTTCATCCTGGGCGGGGGCAAGGTGTCCATGTACCTGGCCCGAATCTTGGACGCCATGAACATCCACCTGAAGATTGTGGAGCGCAGCGAGGAGCGCTGCCGCCTGCTCAGCGAGCATTTTCCCCGGGCCATTGTCGTGTGCGGCGACGGCACCGACCAGGAGCTGCTGGAGGCGGAGAGTCTCAACGACTACGACGCCTTTGTGGCCCTCACCGACCGGGACGAGGACAACCTCATCATCTCCCTGTACTCCATGCAGCGGGGCATCCCCAAGGTAATCACCAAGTGCAACCGGCAAAACTACGCGGGCATCGTCCGCTCCCTGGGGCTGGACAGCGTGGTCTCCCCCAAGTTCATCACCGCCTCCCTCATCCTCCACCGGGCCAGAGGGATGCGCAACTCCCAGGGCAGCGTCATGAACTCCCTGCACCGCATCGCCAACGGCGCGGCCGAGGCCATGGAGTTCACCGCCGGCCCCCACACCCAGTACCTGGGCGTGCCCCTGCGGGACCTGCGGCTGCGGGCCGGCGTGCTGCTGGCCGTCATCGTCCGGGACGGCGCCATCATCATCCCCGAAGGCTCCACCTGCATGATGGAGGGGGATTCCGTCATCATCGTCGCCCGGGAGAGCGGAATTCTGGACCTCAACGACATCTATGAGAAGAGTGCCGGCGCTCCTCCCGCCCCCTCTGGAGGGACCGGAGCATGAACATCAGGCTGGTTTTACGGGTGGTGGGCCGGGTCCTGCTGGTGGAGGCGGCCGCCCTGCTGCTCCCCTTGGCGGTGGCCATGCTCTACGGAGAGGACCTCATGCCCTTTCTGCTCACCATCGCCCTGGTGGCCGTCTGCGGCGGCCTGCTGTCCCTGGTGCCCGCCCGGCGGCAGTTTTTCACCCGGGAGGGCTTTGCCTGCGTGGGGCTGATTTGGATTATCACCGGGGTGGTGGGCGCGCTGCCCTTCCTCTTCTGCGGCTACTTTGCCACCCCCATGGACTGTATCTTCGAATCCTGCTCCGGCTTTACCACCACCGGGGCCACCATCCTGCCGGAAATCGAGTCCCTGCCCAAGGGCATCCTGTTCTGGCGGGCGTTCACCCACTGGCTGGGCGGCATGGGCGTGCTGGTGCTGGCCACCGCCATCGTCCCCTCCATGGGAATCCGCTCCCACTACCTGACCCAGGCGGAGACCCCGGGACCTGTCTTTTCCAAGCTGGTCCCCAAGCAGTCCCAGACCTCCAAAATTCTCTACTCCATGTACTGCGCCCTTACGGTGCTGGAGATTGTGTGCCTGAAGATAGCGGGGATGCCCCTGTACGACTGCTTTATCCACGCCTTCTCCTCCGCGGGAACCGGCGGCTTCTCCAACCGCAATGCCAGCGTGGGGGCCTACGGCAGCGTGGCCGTTGAGATGATTATCACCGTGTTCATCCTTCTGTTCTCTCTGAACTTTGCCATTTACTTTCTCCTGCTCACCCGCCGGTGGCGGGAGGCCCTGCGCAGCGACGAGCTGCGGTTTTTCCTGCTGGTGGTAGCCGGCTCCACCCTTCTCATCGCCGCGGCCAACCTGGGGACGGTCTACGCCTCCATCTGGGAGAGCCTGCGCTACGCGGTGTTTCAGGTGGCCTCCATCATCTCCACCACCGGCTTTGCCACGGCGGACTATGTGCTCTGGCCCCAGTTCTCCCAGATGATTTTGATGATTATCATGTTCTGCGGCGCCTGCGCCGGCTCCACCGGCGGCGGACTGAAGTCCTCCCGGGTGCTGCTGCT
>CASECK010000172.1 GCA_949286295.1 uncultured bacterium
CAGGAGAAAACACAAGGACAAGTAGCTCCCGTCCCGGTCCGGAAGAATCAAGCCCGCCGGAAAAGCCGGCGGCCGCCTGTGGCGCCGCCAACTTAGAAGTCCCGGCCTTCCGATGGAAGGCCGGGACTTTCCTCAGCACCCAACGCGGGCAAGAATGGCCTGGAGCAGCTCCTCCCGGCCGGTCCCCTTCTGGGCGGAGAAGGGAATGAGCAGCGTATCTTCCCCCAGCTCCAAGGTCTCCCGAATACGCTGGAGGTTTGGCTCCACTTCGCTCTTTTTCAGCTTGTCCAGCTTGTTGGCCACCACGATTAGGGGGCAGCCGGTATCCCGGAACCACCGGGCCATGGTGCCGTCGTCCGCGGTGGGTTTGTGCCGGGCGTCCACAATCATGACCCCCAGGGTGAGCAGGGCGGGCCGGGCGAAATAGTCCTCCATCAGCCTGCCCCAGCGGTCCCGCTCAGCCTTGGACACCCGGGCATAGCCATAGCCGGGCAAATCCACCAGGTAAAAGGTCTTGTCGATTTGAAAATAGTTGATGTGAACGGTCTTGCCCGGCGCGGCCCCCACCCGGGCAAAATTTTTCCGGTTGAGCAGGCGGTTGATGACAGAGGACTTGCCCACGTTGGAGCGGCCGGCGAAGGCCACCTGGGGCAGGCCGTCCTGCAAAAAATTCCGGGGTGAGACGGCGGAGAGCACAAATTCCGCGTTTTGTACCTTGACGGACATGGCCTCCTCCTTACTGCCGGGGGCGGGGGTCCGGCCGGTCCTTCTGCGGGGCGGGCAGGTCCATCAGACCCTCCCGCCTGTCCTTCCGCGTCCGGGGCAGCCGCACCACCTCCGCCGGCTCGTTCAGCGCGGCGGAGAGCACCTGGTCGGCCCGCTCCACCAACACAAACTGGAGCGCCCGGCGCACCGTCTGGTCAATCTCCTCCAGGTCCTTGGCGTTGGCGGCGGGAAGGATGACGGTCTTGATTCCGTTGCGGAAGGCGGCCATGGTCTTTTCCTTCAGCCCGCCGATGGGCAGCACCCGGCCCCGGAGGGTGACCTCACCGGTCATGGCGATTCCCCGGCGCACAGAGCAGCCGGTGAGGGCGGAGACCATGGCGGTGGTGATGGCAATGCCGGCGGAGGGGCCGTCCTTGGGGACCGCGCCCTCGGGGAAGTGGACATGGATGTCCTTCTCCTTATAAAACTCCGCCGGGAGATTCAGCCGCTCGGCCTGGCTGCGGATGAAGCTGAGGGCCGCGTGGGCGGACTCCTTCATCACCTCGCCCAGGTTGCCGGTCAGCTCCACCCGGCCGGTGCCGGGGACCACGTTGACCTCCACCTCCAGCAGCTCGCCCCCGACCGAGGTCCAGGCCAGGCCGTTGACCACGCCTACCCGCTCCTCCAGCGCCTGCCGCTCCGGGTAATACCGGGGCACACCCAGGAACTGTTCCAGCTCTTTTTCTGTCACGCGGATAGACTTTACACCCTCTGACACCACCTGCATGGCGGCTTTGCGGCAGATGGCGGCCAGCTGCCGCTCCAGCACCCGCACGCCGGACTCCCGGGTGTAGGCCGAGATAATCTCCCGCAGGGCGCCGTCGGAAATTTTCAGGCGCGCGCGCTCCAGGCCGTGCCGCTTGAGCTGCTTGGGAATCAAGTGCCGCTTGGCAATCTGCACCTTCTCCTCGTCGGTGTAGCTGCCCAGCTCGATGACCTCCATCCGGTCCAGCAGGGGGCGGGGAATGGTATCCAGGGTGTTGGCGGTGGTGACAAACAGGACCTCCGACAGGTCGAAGGGCAGCTCCAAGAAATTATCCCGGAAGGAGGCGTTCTGCTCGCCGTCCAGCACCTCCAGCAGGGCCGAGGCCGGGTCTCCCCGGTGGTCGTGGCCCAGCTTGTCAATCTCGTCCAGCAGCAGCAGGGGGTTGCGGCTGCCAGACTGATTGATGGCAGTGATGATGCGCCCGGGCATGGCGCCCACATAGGTCTTGCGGTGGCCCCGAATCTCCGCCTCGTCGCTGACGCCGCCCAGGGACAGGCGGGCCAGCTTCCGGCCCATGGCCCGGGCCATGGACATGGCGATGGAGGTCTTGCCCACGCCGGGAGGCCCCACCAGGCAGAGCACCTGCCCCTTCAGCTCAGGGGCAAGCTGCTTGACCGCCACAAACTCCAACAGGCGCTGCTTGACCTTCTCCAGGCCGTAGTGGTCCCGGTCCAGGGCCCTGCGGACGGCGGAGACGCTGAGCTTCTCCCGGGTGGTGACCTCCCAGGGCAGCTCCAGGCACACATCCAGATAGTTGCGCAGCACCGCCCCCTCGGAAGAACCATAGGGCTGCTTGGCCAGCCGCCCCAGCTCCTTGTTCAGCTTCTCCCGGACCAAGCCGGGCAGCTTGGCCTGGGCAATCTTCTGCCGGTACTCCTCTACCTCGCCGGCATCCTCGCCCTCCCCAAGCTCGTTCTGAATGGCCTTCATCTGCTCCCGCAGGAAGTAGTCCCGCTGGTGGCCGGCCATCTGCTCCCGGGCCTTGTTCTGCATCTGGTTGTCCAGGGAGAGCACTTCCACCTCCCGCTCCAGCAGGCGGTGGAGCTTCTCTAAGCGCCGCACCGGGCGCAGTTCCTCCAGGATGGCCTGCTTGTCGCTGTTGCGCATGGGGATATTTTGGGCGATATAGTCGGCGATATGCCCCGGGTCCTGGCTGCCCAACACATGAATCACCAGGTCGGGAGACAGCTTGGAGGCCAGCTCGGCATACTGCTGGAACAGCTCGTAGGTGGCGCGCATCAGGGCCTCTGTCCTGGCGGAGCTTCTGGCCGGGGAAGTCTGGGCGGGAAGCTCCTGCACCTCCGCCTCCAGATTGGGCTGGGTACGCAGCAGCTGAATCAGCCGGCCCCTGTCCTGCCCCTCCACCATCACTCGGACGTTGTCCCCCGGCATACGGAGAATCTGGCGGATGTTGGCGATGGTGCCGATTTGATAGAGGTCCTCCTTTTCAGGTTCCTCCTGGGCAATATCCTTCTGGCCCACCAAAAAGATGGAGCTGCCCGCCTCCATGGCGGACTCCAGGGCCTTGATGGAGATCTCCCGGGAGACCTCAAAGTGGATGAGCACATTGGGGAACACCGTCAGTCCCCGCAGGGCGATGACGGGCATGGTTGCGGTATGGAGAATATCCCATTGTTTTTTCATGACGCTTCACTTCCTTTCCAGGGGATAAGGGAAAACGCCCCGGTCCCGCCATGGAGGTGAGACTGCGGGGCGTCTGACAGGCCGCCTGCCGTCAGCTGGCGCTGGCCGGCCGCTCCATCTGGACGGTGGCCCGGCCCAGTCTGGGCCGCTGGCTGCGTCCGGGGTCGCGGGTCAGCTGGGGCTCAGCCCCATGCCTGACGCAGGCGTCGGTGATGGAGACCTTGATGATGGTGGGGTCGGAGGGCACGTCGTACATGACCTTGTTCATGACCTCCTCCAGCACGGCCCGCAGGCCCCGGGCGCCGATGCCCCGCTCCACCGCCAAATCGGCCACGGCCTCCAGGGCCTCCCGGGTGAAGTCCAGCTCCACCTGGTCGTACTCCATCAGCTTCTGGTACTGCTTGACCAGGGCGTTCTTGGGCTCGGTCAGAATACGCACCATCTGCTCTCTGTCCAGGGACTCCAGGGTGGTAACCACGGGCATACGGCCCACCAGCTCGGGGATGATGCCGAATTTCAGCAGGTCCTGGGGCTGAATCTCCGCCATCAGCTGGCCCACGTTGCGCTCCTTCCGGCTTTGAATCTCCGCTCCGAAGCCCAGAGAGCGCTTATCCAGACGGTTTTCGATAATCTTGTCGATGCCATCAAAGGCTCCGCCGCAGATAAACAGGATGTTCTTGGTGTCGATTTGGATAAACTCCTGGTGGGGGTGCTTGCGCCCTCCCTGGGGGGGCACATTGGCCACGGTCCCCTCCAAAATCTTCAGCAGCGCCTGCTGCACACCCTCGCCGGACACGTCCCGGGTGATGGAGGTATTCTCGCTCTTCCGGGCGATTTTGTCCATCTCGTCAATATAGATGATGCCCCGCTGGGCCAGCTCGATGTCGTAGTCGGCGGCCTGGACCAGCCGCAGCAGGATATTCTCCACGTCGTCGCCCACATAGCCGGCCTCGGTGAGGGTGGTGGCGTCGGCGATGGCGAAGGGCACCTTCAGCACCCGGGCCAAGGTCTGGGCGAAGAGAGTCTTGCCGCAGCCGGTGGGACCCATGAGCAGGATGTTGCTCTTTTGCAGCTCCACGTCCTCCGCCCCGCCGAAGTAGATGCGCTTATAGTGGTTGTACACCGCCACGGAGAGGGCCATCTTCGCCTTCTCCTGGCCGATGATATACTGGTCCAGGACGGCATGAATCTCCCTGGGGGTGGGGATGACGTCGGGGATGGCCGTCACGTCCATGCCGCCTCTGTCCTCCAGCAGCAGGCCCTCCTCGCCCATGGCCTCCATACAGAGGTTGACACACTCATCGCAGATAAATACGCCCGGACCGGCAATCATCCGCTTGACCTGGTCCTGGTGCTTGCCGCAGAAAGAGCAGCGGATGCTCTTGTCGTCATTTCTTGCCATTGATACACCTCATTACAAAACAGGGGACCACCCCTCAGCGCTTCTCAATCACCTTGTCAATCAGCCCGTACTCCACGGCCTCCTGGGCGGTCATGAAGTTATCCCGCTCGCAGTCGGCGGTGACCTGCTCCACGCTCCGGCCGGTATTCTCCGCCAGGATGCGGTTCATCCGGCCCTTGATGACCTCCAGCCGCCGCAGGTGGATGGCCATATCGGTAATCTGGCCCTGGGTGCCGGCAGAGGGCTGGTGAATCATAATCTCCGCATTGGGCAGGGCCAAGCGCTTTCCCTTGGCGCCGGCGGAGAGCAGGAAGGCGCCCATGGAGGCGGCCATACCGATGCAGATGGTGGACACATCGCACTTGACATACTGCATGGTGTCGTAGATGGCCATGCCCGCGGTGACTGAGCCGCCGGGGCTGTTGATATAGAACTGGATGTCCTTATCCGGGTCCTGGGCCTCCAGATACAGCAGCTGGGCCACCACCAGAGAGGCGGTGGTGTCGTTGACCTCCTCGGACAGCATGATGATGCGGTCGTTGAGCAGGCGGGAGAAAATATCGTAGGAGCGCTCGCCCCGGTTGGTCTGCTCTACTACATAGGGAACCAAACTCATAATGAACTCCTTCTTTCAGGCGGGACGCCGGAACAGGTCCTTTGGATGGGTGCTCCCATCCCCCGGCCTCCCCTTCGAACGTCGATTTCCGTCAGATTAGCACTCTGGTTACAGGAGTGCCAACCTTCCGGTATGAATAATAACCGTTTTCCGTAAAAAAATCAACCCCTCCGGCGCAAAATCCCGGGGGCAGGGAAAATGTTTACGTCCTGTTCACAATCCGTAAATACGCACACGCCCGGGGCGGCAAGAGCCGCCCCGGGTCGTACGCTCATTCCCCGGCAGTCTCGTCGGTCTTCTTCTTGCGGGTGCGCTTGGGCTTTTCAGCGGGCTGCTCCTCCTTGTCCGCCTGCTCCGCCTTGCTGTCTTTCTTGGGGGCGGCCTTCTTCTTGGCCTTGCCCACCTTGGCGCTGTCCAGCACCAGCTTGCTGGCCTTGCGCAGCAGCAGGTCGCGCTTCAGGTCCTCCGCGGGGACGGCGGCCTTAATCTGCTCGGCCTTCATGCCGTACTGTCCGGCCAGCCGGTCCACCTCGGCCTCGTACTCCCCGTCGCTGACCTCCAGCGCCTCGGTCTTGGCCACGGCGGTCAGGGCCAGCTCCATCTGCACCTGCCGCAGGGCGGTGGGACGGGCGGAGGCCCGGACCATATCGGCGTTCATGCCCATCATCTTCTGATACTCGTCCATGGAGATGCCCTGGCCCTGCAGGCGCATGGCGTAGTCGTCCATCAGCCGGTCCAGCTGGGACTCCACCATGCCGTCGGGGATGTCGCACTCCATGTTGGCCACCAGCTGCTCCATGACCTGATTTTCAAAGTCGCTCTGGGCCTGCTGCTCCCGGCGCTGGGTGAGCTTCTCTCCCAGGTCCTTGCGGAAGTCGGCCAGGGTCTCGAACTCGGACACGTCCTTGGCAAACTCGTCGTCCACCTCGGGGGCCTTGTGCTCCTTGACCTCGTTGACCTTCACATGGAACACCACCGCCTTGCCGGCCAGCTCCTTGTGGTAGTCCTGGGGGAAGGTGATGTCGATATCCTTCTCCTCGCCGGCCTTCATGCCGACAATCTGCTCCTCAAAGCCGGGGACGAAGGTCCCGGAGCCCAGGCGCAGGTCGTAGTTCTCGCCCTTGCCTCCCTCGAAGGGGGTGCCGTTGTCAAAGCCCTCAAAGTCGATGACGGCGGTGTCCCCCTTCTTGGCCTTGCGCTTGACGCTGACCAGGCGGGTGGCCCGCTCCACGTAGGGCTTCATCTCCTCGTCGATGTCCTTTTCGGTGACCTTGACCTCGCCCTTGGGGGCGGTCAGCCCCTTGTACTGGCCCAGCTTGGCCTCGGGCCGCACGGAGACCAGGGCTTTGAAGGTAAAGCCCTCTTTTCCCACGTCCACAATCTCCATCTTGGGGTGGCCCACGTCGTCCAGCCCCTGCTCCTTGACAGCCTGCTCGTAGGCGGCGGGATAGACCTCGTTGATAGCCTGCTCATAGAACACGCCGGAACCGTACATCCCCTCAATAATCTTCCGGGGGGCCTTGCCCTTGCGGAAGCCGGGGACATTGATGCTGCCGCGGCTGCTCAGATAAGCCTTCTGAACGGCGGCCTCAAACTGCCCGGCGTCGATCTGGATGGTCAGCTCGACGGTGCTCTTCTCTTTCTTCTCTACGTTGGTGACCTTCATACTGTCAACTTCCTCCTGTGGTCCGCCGCCGCATGGGAGCGAACAGGGGACCTTTTTACTTACGCCACGATATTTTACCAGAAACGCGGCGGTTTGAACAGCCTATTTTTCAAATTTTCAGGGTTTTTTTCAAAATAACCCGCCTTACAGCAGCCGCACCGGCCGAAATCCCACATAGTCGGCGGCCACCAGCCGGTATTCCACCCCGTCCCGCTCCCCGGTCACCGCCAGGCGGTGGCTGGGGCCGTGGAGATGGCCGTAACAGCACAGGCGCACGCCGTAGCGCCGCAGCAGCTCTACAATCTCCTGGCAGCAATAGCCCTGGGCCAGGGGGGGATAGTGGAGAAAGCACAGCTTCTCCCGGTCCCCTCCCGCTTTCAGGGAGGCCTCCAGGCGAATCAGCTCCCGGTTGAACACCTTGGCGCTGTGCTCCCCCCGGTCCTCCTCATAAAACCAGCCCCGGGTCCCGCACAGGGCTATATCCCCATAAAAAGCGCAGTTGTTGTGGAGAATCTTGAGGGTGGAAAAGCCGTTTTCCCCAAAAAAGCGCTCCATCTTGGCGGCGGTGGTCCACCAGTAGTCGTGATTGCCCTTGAGCAGCAGCTTCTGCCCGCCGGGCAGCGCGTCTAAAAAGGCGAAGTCCTCCCGGGCCTGCTCCAGGCTCATTCCCCAGGAAATATCGCCGCAGATGACCACGGTATCCCGGTCCTCCACCGCCGCAAATCCGGCGCGCAGCTTGTCCACATAGCCGGTCCAGCTGCCGCCGAACACATCCATGGGCTTGCTCACCCCCAGGGACAGGTGGGTGTCTCCAATGGCGTACAGGGCCATCGGCTCACCCCAGCAGGGCGCGCACCGCGTCCACCATATCCTGCCTGTCCACCTCCAGGGTAAAGCGAACCTGCTTGTCCCGCAGGCCGGCCAGGGGGGCGGGGGCGGGCTGGCCCGTTTTGGCGGCCAGCTGGTCCAGCGCGTCCAGCCCCTGGGCGATTGTGGTCTCTCCCAGAGCCTCCAGCACGCTGCCGCAGAACTTGAAGGGGCTGGCGGTGGAGGCCACTACGCAGGGGGTGTCATCCCCGGTCTCGGCCCGGTACTGCTCCAGCGCGGAGAAGGCCACGGCGGTGTGGGTGTCAATCAGGTAGCCGTGCTCCTCATAGAGCCGGCGGATGACCCGCTGGGTCTCCCGGTCGCCGCAGTAGTACCCCCGGAAGCGCCGCTGCAGCTTCTCCCGCACCCGGTCGCTCACCTGATAGCGCCCGCAGGCGGCCAGCTGCTCCATATAGTCCGCCACCTGGCCGCTGTCCTGCGTAAGGGCGAAGAGCATCCGCTCTAAGTTGGAGGAAATCAGGATGTCCATGGAGGGGGACATGGTATTGTAGAAGGTCCGGTTGCGGTCGTACACGCCGGTGTTGATAAAGTCGGTGAGCACGTTGTTGGCGTTGGAGGCGCAGATGAGCCGGGCGATGGGCACCCCCATCTCTCCGGCGTAGTAGGCGGCCAGGATGTTGCCGAAATTCCCGGTGGGAACGCACACATTCACCGCCTGACCAGGCTGGAGCTTTCCGTCCCGAAGCAAATCGCAGTAAGCGGAGACATAGTAGACAATCTGGGGCAGCACCCGGCCCCAGTTGATGGAGTTGGCCGAGGAGAAGAAATATCCCTTCTCCGCCAGCTCCGCCCGCAGCGCCTCATCGGAGAACAGCCGCTTTACCCCGCTCTGGGCGTCGTCAAAATTGCCCCGCACGGCGGCCACGCCCACGTTCTCCCCCTCCTGGGTGACCATCTGAAGCTGCTGGACCTGGGACACCCCGTCCTTGGGGTAGAACACCAGAATTTTGGTGCGGGGCACATCCCGGAAGCCCTCCAGCGCCCCCTTGCCGGTGTCC
>CASECK010000173.1 GCA_949286295.1 uncultured bacterium
CGTGCATGGACAGCACCGGGACCCCGGCGTCCAGCGTGTCGATGTCCCGCTCGGCCATATTGGCGGCCACGGTGCCGCCGCCGCCGGCGTCCACCTTCCCCAGCTCGGCCATCTGCCACACCACGCCCGCGTTGTCCAGCACCCGGCGGACCTGGGCCACCAGCTCGGCGGAGGCGTCAGAGGCCCCGGATTTGCCCCGGGCACCGGTGTACTTGCACAGGCCCAGGCCGTAGTTGACAAAGGCACTGTTGCGCTTTTCATAGACCTCCGGGAAGTTGGGGTCGTAGGCGGCGGTCACGTCGGCAGACAGGCAGAAAGACTTCTCATAGCAGGCCCGAAGCGGTACGTTCTGACCCTCGCACAGGTCCGCCATGAAGGTGTCAAACGCGGCGGATTTCATGCCGGTGACCCCCTCGGAGCCAATCTCCTCCTTGTCGGCCAGCATACACACAGCGGTGTGGGCGGGAGTCTCCAGCTGGAGGATGGCGGCCAGAACGGCATAGGCGCACACCCGGTCGTCGTGGCCGTAGGCCCCGATGAGGGAGCGGTCAAACCCGATGTCCACGGCCCGGAACGCGGGGACGGCGCTCAACTCGGCGGAGAGAAGGTCCTCCTCCACGATACCGTACTTCCGGTTGAGCAGCTCCAGCGCGGCCAGCTTCACCCGCTCCTTGCCCTCGTCGCCGGACAGGGGGCGGCTGCCCACCAGGATGTTCAGGCTCTCCCCCGGGATGGCCTCGCCCAGAGGCTTCTTGGACTGCTCCACCCCGAGATGGGGCAGCAGGTCATCAATGGTGAACAGGGGGTCCCCCTCCCCGTCTCCAATGGACACCCGAATCACCCGGCCGCTTTTCAGGGCCACCACACCGTGGAGCTCCAAGGGGATGGTCACCCACTGATATTTGCGCACTCCGCCGTAGTAGTGGGTTTTCAGGAACGCCAGCTCGTCGGCCTCATACAGGGGATTTTGCTTCAAATCCAGGCGGGGGGAGTCGATGTGGGCGGCGCCGATATGAACGCCGTCGGCCAAGCTCTTTTTCCCGATTACGGCCAGCATAACAGCCTTGCCCCGGTTGGAGCGGTAAATCTTGTCCCCGGGCTTCAGCGCGGTGCCGCGCTCATAGGGACGAAAGCCGGCGGCCTCCGCCAGGGCGATGGTGCGGTCCACGCACTCCCGCTCGGTCTTGCCCGCGTCCAAAAACTGCTTATAGCCGGCGCAGTAGGCCTCCACGGCCTCGTACTCGCCGGCCTCCAGCCGGTCATAGCCGTTTTTCCGCTCATAGACCAGGGTGCGGCGCAGCTGCTCGCCCCGGGTCAGTTCCTTCTCTTCCATGATGACAGTACCTCCTTTATGATGGTTAAACCGGCGCGCTGCCGCGCCAAACCGCTGTCTTAGAGCAGCTGCCGCAGCAGTTCCCGGGCCTTTTGGGCAAACTCTCCGGCGCTGCCGCAGTCATTGACCAGGGCATGGCCGCATCCCTGAAGAAAGAAGCCGTCCTCCCGCTGGGCCCGGACCCTGGCCCAGGCATACTCCTCCGGTATCCCTTCCCGGGCCATGATGCGCCGCACCCGCACCTCCGGCGGCGCTACCACCGCGATGGTGTCGTCGCACAGCTCCTTCAGACCGCTCTCCAGCAGGGCGATGGCGTCGATGGCCACCAGCCAGGCCCCACGCCTCCGGTACTCCTCCAGCAGGGCCCTGGTCCGGTCCACTGTGGCGGCCCCGGCGATGGCGTTGAGCCGCTTTAACTGTTTGGGGTCGGCAAACACGATGCTTCCCAACCTTTTCCGGTCGATGGAGCCCCCCGGGTCCCGGAGCGGTCCAAAGGCCTCTTCCAGCGCATTCTGCAGCGCGGTATCCTGCTCCAGAAGGGCGTGGTACACCCTGTCGCAGTCGATGACCGCGCCCCCTATGCGCTCCACCTCGCCCAGCAGGGTGGTCTTTCCCGCCCCGGTGGGGCCTGTGATTCCGATGACTTTCAACGCCGCTCTCCTCGCTGTCTGAAGCTACACCTGGATGATGTGAAAGCCCGCCGCCTTACTCAACCGGTTTGAAACGGCCAGACCGATACCGCAGGCATCCGGGCACTGGGCCCAGATGGCCGGGACGGCGGTGTGGTCAAAGGCGCGCAGGGCGTCAAAGATACGCCGGGCCTGCTCCGCCGTGTCCCCGGCGGGGCCAAGGTCCATGACCGGTCCCGCCCCCATCCGCTCTGTGAACAGGGGGAGGAACTCCGCAAAGCAAATCACTCCGTCCTCCGCCCTGGCATGGCCGGCAATATAGGCGGCGCTCCGCTCCGGCTGGCCGGCCACCACCGTCACCGGGGCCCTGGGGGCATAGTGCCGGTACTTCATGCCGGGGGCGCGGGGGTGCTCTCCTTCGTCCATCAGACGCACGACCGCCGGGTCGACCTCCACCTGGCCCAGCAGCTCCCGCAGCCGCTCCAGAGTGATTCCGCCCGGGCGCAGCAGCCGGGGCGGCGTGCAGGTCAAATCCACAATGGTGGACTCTACCCCCACCGCGCAGGGGCCGCCGTCCACAATGGCGTCGATACGCCCCTCCATATCCTCCCGCATATGCCCGGCGGTGGTCGGACTGGGCCGGCCGGACAGGTTGCCAGACGGCGCCGCCACCGGAACACCGGCGGCCTCGATAACCGCCCGGCACAGAGCGTGGCCGGGGCAGCGGACCCCCACGGTATCCAGCCCCGCGGTGACCACATCCGGCACCTGAGGGGCCCGGGGCAAAATCATAGTCAGCGGGCCGGGCCAGCAGGCCCCGGCCAGTGTCCAGGCCGACTCGGGGATGTCCCGGCAGCAGCGCTCCAGCCAGGTGGCGCTTGGGATATGCAAAATCAGCGGGTTGTCCTGGGGACGGCCCTTGGCCAGAAAAATCCGGGACACCGCTTCTGCGTCAAAGCCGTTGGCCCCCAGCCCGTATACCGTCTCGGTGGGAATGCCCACCAGTCCCCCGGCCCGGAGAATGGCGGCCGCTCGTTCCATTTCTTTTTCTGTCAGCAACTGAGTTTTCACGCGCAACCATCTCCTACCCGCCGGCCGGTCTCCGGACGGAAAAAATCAGATGGGGCATCTGTGTGCCGTTGTACGCCTTGAGAAAGCGCCCCCGAACCTCCATCCCATTCCGGCGGGCCACCGCCTGCGAGGGCAGGTTGTTGTCCCGGATGAGAGAGTATACCTCCTGCGCCTGCAAGACGTCAAAGGCGTAGTCCCGGCAGGCCCTGGCGGCCTCGGTGGCGTAGCCCTTGTGCCAGGCCGCCTGTTCCAGCAGATAGCCCACCTCCAGCACCGGCTTTTCGTATCCGCACTGCTGCCAGGTCAGGCCGCACTGGCCCACCATCTCTCCGCTGGCCTGTTCCACCACCGCCCACAGGCCCACTCCGTCCCGCTCATACCGCGTCCGCTGGCGGTTCAGCCAGTCCCAGGCCTCCTGCTCGGAAAAGGCGTGCCCATAGGCGTACATGACCTCCCCGTCCCGGAGCATCCGGCACAGGGCCGGAAAATCCTCGTCCGTCATCTCCCGGAGGACAAGCCGCCGGGTCTGCAGAATTGGACGCTGCGCGCCCAGAATCAGCCGGGCCAGCGCCCAGGTGTTGTCCACCAGGTGGCCGGCTCCCTCCGCCTCCAGCTCCTCCCGGCTCCGAAATCCCCAGAGCACGCCACAGCTGGCCAGGCCGCCGTTTTTGGCGGTGCGGATGTCCACATTGCTGTCCCCCACAAAGAGGGTGTCCGCCACCCGGGCTCCCATTTTCTCCATCAGCCGGCGCAGCAGGGTGGGGTCCGGCTTGGTGGGCAGGCCGTCCACCGCCCCCTGAACATGGTCAAAAAGGCGGGGGAAATACCCTTCGATGATGGAAGGCACCATGGCGTGGGCCTTGTTGGACAGCACCGCCATACGCACGCCGGCCCCCTTCAGCCGCTTTAGAAGTGCTGGGACACCGGGGTAAGGGGCGGTCTTGTCCTCTTTGTGGGCGTCGTAATAGGGCATGAACTCCTCTAAAACAGCTTTGATTCTCACGGGCGTGCGCCACTGCTCGGGAACAAAGCGGTAGGCCAGCTTGGTCATGCCGTTGCCCACGTAATACTTGTACTCCTCCACGCTATGGGTGGGCCAGCCGTGCCTGCGGCACACCCAGTTGCCCGCATCCGCCAAATCATCGATGGTGTTGAGCAGCGTACCGTCCAAATCAAAGATGACGTTTTGAATCATGGGTGCGCTCCTCACTCGTAAAGTCCAATCTCCATACCGCCAAACTCCACGGTAGTGTCCGCGGCAAAGGCCGCCCGCTGCAAATAGGCTTTCACCGCCATCTGGGCATACTTGGGGTTGACCTTCTCGTCCTCCAGCTCCAGGTCGATGCGTCCGGCCTGTCCGCCGCAGACCACACCGCCGTCCTCCAGCGCCTGGTTGAGTTCCTCCACCACGTCGGGCAGTTGCTTCCCCTGGGGCAGGGCGGTATAGTGAATAAACAGATCCATGGGTGTTCTCCTTTGTCTCAGGTTTGATTTTTCAGCCTCTCCGCCTGGTCGGCGGCGGACAGCGCATCGATAAGCTCATCCAGCCCGCCGTCCATCACGTGGGCAATCTGGTACAGGGTCAGGCCGATTCGGTGATCGGTCACCCGCCCTTGGGGAAAGTTATAGGTGCGGATGCGCTCGTTGCGCATCCCGGTGCCCACCTGGCTGCGGCGCTGGGCGGTGTATTCGCTGTTGAGCTCCTCCTGCCGGGCCTCGTACAGCCGGGAGGCCAGGATTCGCATGGCCTTGTCCCGGTTCTGGAACTGGCTGCGCTCCTGCTGGCACTCCACCACTGTGCCGGTGGGCCGGTGGATGAGCCGGACCGCGGAGGAGGTTTTATTGACGTGCTGCCCCCCCGCGCCGGAGGAGCGAAACACCTGCATCTCCACATCCGCAGGGTCCAGCTGTACATCCGCTGTCTCCATCTCGGGCAGCACCGCCACGGTGGCGGTGGAGGTGTGGACCCGCCCGCCGGACTCCGTCTCGGGCACCCGCTGGACCCTGTGGACGCCGCTCTCATATTTCAGCCGGGAAAAAGCGCTCTCCCCGTCTATTGTAAAGGAAATCTCCTTTATCCCGCCAAGTTCGGTCTCGCTGACGGAAGCCACCTCGGTGCGCCAGTGTTTTGACTCGGCATACATAGCGTACATCCGGTACAGGGACCGGGCGAACAGGGCCGCTTCCTCTCCGCCCACGCCGGCGCGAATTTCCAAGATTACATTCTTCCCGTCGTTCGGGTCCCGGGGCAGCAGCAGAATCTGAAGCTCCCGCTCCAGCCGGGGCAGCTGTTCCTGGGCCTGCTGGTACTCCTCCTGGGCCAGCTCCCGCATCT
>CASECK010000174.1 GCA_949286295.1 uncultured bacterium
GGGATGGTGACCCTCTGGCCCCACCGCCATGGGACGGACGGATTTTTCATCTGTAAACTGCGAAGAGAGGGGTGAACCCCTTTGGCTGACATAAAAAGTATGACCCTCCAGGAGCTTGCCGCGTGGCTGAAGGAACAGGGGGAGCCAGCCTTCCGGGCCGGGCAGATATTCCGCTGGCTCCATCAGAGGGGGGCCTCTGACTTCGAGGAGATGAGCGACCTGCCCAAGCCCCTGCGGCAGAAACTGGCCCAGACCTGCCTGCTGGCCCTTCCCACAGTGGCCCGGAAGCAGGTGTCCGCCCAGGACGGGACCATCAAATACCTCTGGCGCCTAGCTGACGGCAACTGTGTGGAGTCGGTGCTCATGCGCTATCAGCACGGCAACACCGTGTGTATCTCCTGCCAGGTGGGGTGCCGGATGGGCTGCGCCTTCTGCGCCTCTACCATCGCCGGGAAGGTCCGGGACCTGACGGCCGGCGAGATGGTGGACCAGGTGCTGCTGACCCAGCGGGACGGCGGCGCCCCGGTGTCCAACATTGTGCTGATGGGAATCGGAGAGCCGCTGGACAATTTCGACACGGTGATGCGGTTTTTGGAGCTGGTCAACTGCCCTGACGGGCTGAACATCGGGATGCGGCACATCTCCCTGTCCACCTGCGGCCTGGTGGAGCAAATTGACAAATTAGCTGGATATGGGTTACAATTAACCTTGTCTGTCTCCCTCCACGCCCCTGATGACCAGACCCGGTCCAAAATTATGCCGGTCAACCGCAGTGTGGGCGTAGAGCGGCTGATAGCCGCCTGCCGCCGGTATTTTCAGCGCACTGGGCGGCGCATTTCCTATGAATATGCCATGATTGACGGGGTCAACGACAGCGACTGGCAGGCCGATCTGCTGGCCGGCCTGCTGAAGGGGATGCCCGCCCATGTGAACCTGATTCCCCTCAATCAGGTGGAGGAGAGCCCCCTCCGGCCCAGCCGGCGGGTGGCCGCCTTCCAGAAGCGCCTGGAGAGCCGGGGAATCACCGTCACGGTCCGGCGCAGGCTGGGCAGCGACATTGACGCCTCCTGCGGCCAGCTGCGGCGCAAAGCCATGGCGGCCCAGGAGCAGACATAGACGGCCGGGGCTCCGGCGGAAGCGAGGTTGAACACAGCCATGCAGGTATGGGGAATCACCCACCGCGGCGCGGTACGACAGCAAAATCAGGACTCCTTCTCCATACGCACCCTGGAGGACGGACGCGTCATCGCCCTGGTGTGCGACGGCATGGGCGGTGCAAGGGCCGGAAATGTGGCCAGCGCCATGGCCTCGGAGCTGTTTATGGAGGAGTTTTCCAGGACGGATGACTCCCTCCGGGAGGAGGAGCGGATGCAGCGGGCCGCCGCCCTGGCCAACCAGGAGGTCTTCCAGCGCTCCGTTCAGGACGGCGACTGCGCCGGTATGGGCACCACCCTGGTGGCGGCTCTGGCCGGCGAGCAGGAGGCTGTGATTCTCAACGAAGGGGACAGCCGGGCCTATCACGTCAATCAGGAGGGCATTGTCCAGGTCACCCGGGACCACTCCCTGGTGGAGGACCTGGTGGAGCGGGGCGAGCTGACCCGGGAGCAGGCCCGGTGTCACCCCCATAAAAATCTGATTACCAGGGCGCTGGGGGCGGAGCCCGTCCTGATGGCGGACTGCTTCCGGCAGCCCATGGCCCCGGGGGATTGCCTGCTGCTGTGCAGCGATGGGCTGAGCAACGTGGTGGGGGAGCAGGAGATGCTCTACGAGGTCATTCACGGCGGCGCGCCGGACAGCTGCTGCCAGCGCCTGCTGGATATCGCCCTGGAACGGGGCGCGCCGGACAACGTGACGGTGGTCCTGATTCAGCGCTGAGGGGCCGCGCCCTGGAAGAAGAGAAGGGAAGGAGGATTTACCATATGGACCCCTACATCGGTAAATTACTCGACAATCGATATGAGATTCTGGAGGCCATCGGCAGCGGCGGTATGGCCCGGGTCTACAAGGCCCGGTGCCACCGGCTGAACCGGCTGGTGGCCATCAAAATCCTGCGGGAAGATTTGGCCCAGGACGCGGAATTCCGCCGCCGCTTTCACGATGAGTCCCAGGCCGTGGCGATGCTCTCCCACCCCAATATCGTGGCTGTCTACGATGTGAGCCGCTCCTCGGAGCTGGAATATATCGTCATGGAACTCATCGACGGCATCACCCTGAAGCAGTATATGCAAAAGAAGGGGAACAAGCTCAACTGGCGGGAGGCGCTGCACTTCATCACCCAGATTACCAAGGCCCTGGGCCATGCCCACAGCCGGGGCATCATCCACCGGGACATCAAGCCCCACAACATCATGGTGCTCCGGGACGGCAGCGTCAAGGTGGCCGACTTCGGGATTGCCCGGGTGGCCTCTGGGGGACACAGCACCTTGACTCAGGAGGCCCTGGGGTCGGTGCACTATATCTCCCCTGAACAGGCCCGGGGCAGCCACATCGACGCCCGGTCCGACCTGTACTCCGCCGGTGTGGTGCTCTACGAGATGATAACCGGGCGCCTGCCCTTCGAGGGGGATACCCCGGTGTCGGTAGCCATCCAGCACATCAATTCCATCCCCCTTTCCCCCAGGGAGATTGACCCGTCCATCCCCGAGGCGCTGGAGGCTATCACCATGAAGGCCATGGCCCCCGTTCCGGATAACCGCTACGCCTCCGCCGACGAGATGCTGGCCGACTTAGAGGAGTTTCGCAAAAACCCGGATATCAACTTTGACTATGACCTGACCCCGTTCTCCGTCAAGGAGGAGGAGCTGGATCAGGACCGCACCCAGATTCTGTCCGCCGGCCGCGCCGGCCAGCGCCCGCCCCAGGGCGGCGCCCACTTCCAGCGGGAGGACCGCTATGAGGACGCGGAGGAGGACGGGCCCCGGCGGGGTCCCCTGTGGCCCATCCTTCTGGCCGCGGCGGCGGTGCTGCTCTTTGTGGGACTGGTGGTGGCCCTGCTGTGGAACACGGTGTTTGCCGGATTGCTGAAGGTTCCGGTGACCTACCAGGTGCCCGAGCTGGTTGGGCGGAATATCGAGCAGGTCCGGGGGAACCAGGAGCTGCTGGGCCGCTTCACCTTGGTGGAGGGGGAGACCGTTACCGACGACGCGGACCCGGGCACCATCATCCGCCAGACCCCGGAGGAGGGGGACATGGTGGGGGAGGACGTCAGCCAGATTACCGTTACCATCAGCGGCGGCCCAGAGATTATTATGATGATCGACCTGTACGACATGGACTATCAGAGCGCCTTCCACACCCTGACGGAAATGGGCCTCAAGCCCGTCCTGCCCGAGTATGTGAACAGCGACGAGGTGGAGGAGGGGCACATTATCTCCTTCACTCCCATGAAGGATATGCCCCTTTCCCCCGGAACCGAGGTGCGTATGGTGGTCAGCAGAGGGCCGGAGGTCAAGGAGTTTGAAATGCCCAAGCTGCTGGACATGACGCTGGAGACCGCGGAGAGCACCATCCGCACCTGGAATTTGACCATCGGCCGGGTGGATGAGGAGGTATACAGCGACACGGTGCCCGCCGGACACGTGGTCAGCCAGTTCCCCACCGCCGGTACCTTTGTGGAGGAGGGGGACGAGGTAAACCTCCAGATTAGCAAGGGACCCGACCCCAGCACCATCGTCCCCGACCCGCCCCCGGTCGCCGAGCCGGTGGAGGTCACCAAGATAGTGGAGATTGAGCTGCCCCGGACTGTGCGGGGACGGGTCAATGTGAAGATTCTGATGGACGCCACCGAGATTTTTAACGAGGAGGTGGACGCCTCGGAGGACAGGACCATTCAGCTTCCGGTGACGGGCACGGGCATCAAGACCCTGTACGTCTATGTGGACGGCGAGAACATTGACAGCACCACAGTGGAGCTGACCGGCGCGGAGGAAGGGAACAGCGATGGCTGAGGGCATCATCCGCAAGGCCCTCAGCGGCTTCTACGAGGTGGACGACGGCCAGAGCCTGACCACCTGCCGGGCCAGGGGGAAGCACCGCCACAAGGGCCAGTCCCCCCTGGTGGGCGACCGGGTGCGTTTTACCCCCCTGGAGGACGGCAGCGGCGCCATCGACGAGATTTTGCCCCGGAAGAATGAATTTACCCGTCCGGCCGTGGCCAACATCGATTTATTGGTGGTGGTGGCCTCCCAGGCCGTTCCGGTGACTGACCCCTTCCTCATTGACCGGGTGGCCTGTATTGCCCAGGCCCGGAACTGTGACAGCCTCATCTGTGTCAACAAGTGCGATTTGGCCCAAGGGGAGGATTTGGAGGACATCTACACCCGGGCGGGATTTCCGGTAATTCGCCTCAGCGCCCGGACGGGGGAGGGGGTGGAGCGGCTGCGCCGGGAAATTTCCGGCAAGGTCTGCGCCTTTACCGGAAATTCCGGCGTGGGGAAGTCCAGCCTGCTCAACGCCTTAGAGCCGGATATGGACCTGGCCACCGCCCACATCAGCCAAAAGCTGGGCCGAGGCCGGCACACGACCCGCCATGTGGAGCTCTTCCGCCTGTCCTGCGGCGCGCTGGCGGCGGATACGCCGGGATTTTCCTCTTTTGATGCGGACGCGGCGGAGCTGGGCCGGAAGGAGGAGCTGCAGTACACCTTCCGGGAGTTTGCCCCCTATCTGGGCAAGTGCCGCTTCCAGGACTGCGCCCACTTGAAGGAGAAGGGCTGCGCCGTGCTGGAGGCGGTGCGGGCGGGAAAAATTCCCGCCAGCCGCCACCAGAGCTACCTGCGCCTCTACGAGCAGGCCAGGGCCATTCCGGACTGGGCGCGGAAATAGAGCAGACGACAGGCGGCCGCCCGGCCGCCTGTTTTTGTATGGGCCGCCCTTGTCCCGCGGATGTTAGGCGGGGCACTTTCTTTGGGGGACGAAATGTGATAAAATGAGACCGGCGATACTGGAAAGAGGAGGCGGCGTCCATGTTCAAGCTGATAATCGGCCGGGCCGGTGCGGGAAAGACCACCCGGGTGCTGGAGCGCCTGTGCCAGGCGGGATGCGCGCGCCCCCAGGTGCTCATGGTGCCCGAGCAGCAGTCCCACGAGGCTGAGCGGGCGCTGTGCCGGAGAGGCGGCCCAGGGGTCAGCCTCTTCGCGGAGGTGCTCTCCTTCAGCCGCCTGGCCAACCGGGTGTTCCAGACAGCCGGCGGCCTGGGAGAGGAGGAGCTGGACGAGGGCGGCCGCCTGCTGCTGATGTACCGGGCGCTTCAGGCCGTGGCGCCTCAACTGCGGGTTTACGCCCGGCCTTCCCGCCGGCCCGCGTTTTTGCAGTCTCTCATTGAGACGGTGGATGAGCTGAAGCGCTCGGGACTGACTGGAGAGGTTTTGCTGCGGGCCGGACAGGACCAGGGAGGGCCCGAGGGGGACAAGCTGTTGGACCTGGGCCTTATCTACGGGGAGTACCAGGCGCTCACCGCCCGCAGCGCCCTGGACCCTATGGACCGCCTCACCCGGGCGGCGGAGAAGCTGAAAAGCTGCCCCTGGGCGGAGGGGAAGGACATCTGGCTGGATGGATTTACCGATTTTACCCCCCAGCAGGGGGCGGTGCTGTCCCTGCTGATGGGGCAGGCGGCCAACCTCACGGTAATCCTCACCTGCGACCATTTGGAGGAGGACGAGGGGGGAGGCGGTATCTTCTCCCCTGCCCGAAGGACCGCCGCCTATCTGCTCCGGCTTGCGAAACAAGCGGGGGCGTGCTGTGAAGTGGAACACCTTGTTCCCGCTTGCGGCGGAAAGGCGGAGCCCCTTGTCCATTTGGAGCAGGCCCTGTTTGCCCACCAGGAGGTCCGGCCGGTCTCCTGCGGCGGCGCGGTGGAGCTGTTTCAGGGGAGTGGCCCCCGCGGGGAAGTGGAATGGACCGCGGCCCGAATCCTCCGCCTGGTCCGGGAGGAGGGGTACCGTTTCCGGGAGATTGGCGTGGCCGCCCGGGACTACGGGGCTTACCGGGACTTGGTGGAATCTGTATTTGGCCGCTACGGCGTGCCGGTATTCTCCTCCGCCATGTCGGATATCCTGGAAAAGCCGGTGATGGCGCTGGTCACCGCCGCCTTGGATGCGGCCAGCGGCGGCTATCTTTACGACGATATGTTTCGCTATCTCAAGACAGGATTGACCGGCTTGGACCAGGAGGACCGGGACCTGCTGGAGAACTACGTGCTCAAGTGGAACATCCGGGGCAGCCGCTGGAGTCAGGCCAAGGACTGGCCCTGGCACCCGGGGGGATACGGCCTGAAGTGGAGCCAGGAGGACAAAGCGCTGCTGTCCCGGATAGACAGGATTCGCCGGCAGGTGGTGCAGCCCCTGGAGCTGCTGCGGACAAACCCGGATCACACCGCAAAGGGACAAGCAGTTTCGCTTTACACATTTATGGAGCAGGTGAATCTACCCCTTCGGCTGGAGGAGCGGGTGGCCGCGCTGGAGAAGCGGGGGGAGCCCGCCTTGGCGGAGGAGTACCGCCAGCTGTGGGACATTCTGCAGCGGGCCCTGGAACAGTGCGTCCAGTTGCTGGGAGAGGCCCCCATGGAGTTGGAGGAGTTTGCCCGGCTGTTCCGGCTGGTGCTGTCCCGGTATGATGTGGGCACCATCCCGGTCTCTCTGGACCGGGTGTCGGCGGGAGAGACCACCCGTCAGACCGGCCACCAGGTCAAGGCCCTGTTCCTCTTGGGGGCGGATGACGCCTCGCTGCCCAAGGTGGGGGCCGCGCCCGGTCTGCTAACCGACGACGACCGGAGCGTGCTTGCCGCCTACGGGCTGGAACTGCCGCAGACTCAGCGGGACTTGCTCTACCGGGAGATGACCACCATCTACCAGCTGTGCGCCCGCCCCAGCCGGAGGCTGGCGGTGACCTGGCCCGGCCAGAGCGCGGCCGGCGAGGAGTTGCGCCCCAGTTTTCTGGTGGGCCGGCTGCGGCGGCTGTTTTCCGATGTGCGGCTCTGCCGGGAGGAGGAGCTGGATGGCTCCTTCCGGCTCCAGGCCCCCCTGCCGGCCCTGGAGCAGGCGGGCAGGAATTCCCTGGCCAGGGCCGCTCTGGAGAGGCTGCCCGGCTATGAGAGGCAGGTGGCGCTGCTGGACGGAGCCGCCCGCTGGGAGCGGGGCAGCTTGTCCCGCCGGGCGGTGGACCGGCTGTACGGGGAGCGGGTGCCCATGTCCGCTTCCCGGATGGACCGCTACCGCTCCTGCCATTTTTCCTTCTTCATGCGGTACGGCCTGGCGGCAGAGCCGAGAAAGCCCGCCGGTTTTACCGCGCCGGAGTACGGCACCTTTGTCCACTATGTGTTAGAGCACGTGCTCCAGGACGAGATGTTCCGCCGCGCCGGCGCCCCATTGCCCCCGGAGCAGGAGCGGCGCGCCCGCCTGCAGGAGCTGACCCGTCAGGCGGTGGAGCGCTATGTGGCGGAGGAGCTGGGCGGCCTGGAGGGCCAGAGTCCGCGCTTCCGCTATCTCTTCCGCCGCCTGCTGGGCACCATTCAGGCGGTGGTAAACAATGCGGCGGAGGAGCTGTTCTGCTCCCAATTCCGCCCCATCTCCTTTGAACTTGGCTTTGGCCGGGGGCAGGAGCTGCCGCCGGTGGAACTCACCGCCAACGGAATCACCATCAGCGTCACCGGCTTTGTGGACCGGGTGGACGGCTGGGTCCGGGACGGTACGCTCCACCTGCGGGTGGTGGACTATAAGACCGGGCGGAAGAGCTTTGATTTAACGGATATCTGGAACGGCCTGGGCCTTCAGATGCTGCTGTACCTGTTCACGCTGGAGGAGAAGGGCGAGAAGTTCTACGGCCTGCCGGTGGAGGGGGACGGGGTGCTCTATCTGCCGGCCAGAGAGGCGGTCATCCGGGGCAGCCGGACCATGAGCGACCGGGAGCTGCAGCGCAAGGTGGACAAGGAGCTTACCCGCAGCGGCCTGGTTCGCGGCGACCGGGCGGTACTGGATGCCATGGAGGAACAGGGGGAGGAGGGATACCGCTTCCTGCCCCTCCGGGTGTCCCGGACGACTGGAGAAATATCCGGTCAGGCCCTGGCCACGGCGGAGCAGATGGGCCGGCTGAGCCGGCATATCCAGCGCACCCTGTATGATATCTGTCAGGAGCTGGCCCAGGGCAGCATCGCCGCCGATCCCTTCTGGCGGGGGCCGGACAAAAATGCCTGCCGGTACTGCGACTATGCCGCCGCCTGCCACTTTGAACCCGGCGGGAAGGGGGGCGACTGCAAACGCTGGATGTCCGGCATGAGCGCCCAGGAGTTCTGGTCGCGGATGGAGGAGGAATAAGGGATGGAGATTGAACTTCACGCCGTGACGGCGGGGGACGGCTTTCCTCTGGTGTTGCTGCACGGAAACGGGGAGGACGGCTCCTATTTCAAGCGGCAGATGGAGCCCTTTGCCGCCCGGTTTCAGGTGTTGGCCCCCGACACCCGGGGGCACGGGCGCAGTCCCCGGGGCAGCGCCCCCTTTACTCTGGCGCAGTTTGCCGGGGACCTGAAGGAGTTTCTGGACCGCCGGGGCATCCGGCAATGCCACTTGCTGGGCTTTTCCGACGGGGGAAATATCGCCCTGCTTTTTGCGCTGAAGTACCCGCAGTATGTAAAGCGGCTCGTTTTGAACGGAGCCAACCTTTCGCCGTGGGGCGTGAAGCTGAGCACCCAGGCGCCCATTGTGCTGGGCTGGCTTCTGTGTGGGCTGTGCGCGCCGCTGAGCCGTCAGGCGCGGCGGAATTGGGAGATGCTGAATCTGATGGTCTCCCAGCCCCACATCCGCCCCGGGGAGCTGAAGCGTCTGACCATGCCGGTGCTGGTCGTGGCGGGGGAGCGGGATATGATCCGGCAGCGCCACACCCAGGCCATCGCCGCGGCCATCCCCCACAGCCAGCTGGCCATTCTGCCCGGAGACCACTTTGTGGCCCGCCGGAACTGGCAGGATTTCAACCGGGTGGTGCTGGACTTTCTGACTATCGAAGGGGAGGCCGGCCTGTGATGGGCGCCAGACAGGCGGGGGAGCGGACGCGCGGGTTCCGGCGGGAGGCCTTTCCCGCCCGGCAGGGGCGCGCCGCCGCGGGAAAACTGGAATTTGTGATAAGCTGGGAGTGATAAACCATGGCGGAGAGTAAAAACATTCTGATTATCAACGATATGCCCGGCTATGGGAAGGTGGCCCTGGCGGCCATGCTGCCCATCTTGTCCAACATGGGCCACAGCGTCTATAATCTTCCCACCGCCCTGGTGTCCAATACCCTGGACTATGGGAAGTTTACCATTCTGGACACCACCGGTTATATGGTCAAAGCCATCGAGGTCTGGCGGCAGCTGGGATTTCAGTTTGACTGCATTACCACCGGCTTTCTGGCCTCAGCCGCCCAGGTGAGCATCATCCGGGATTTTATCGCCAGCCAAAAGAAAGAGGGCCTGCTGGTGATGACCGACCCCATCATGGGGGACGACGGAAGGCTCTATAACGGCGTGGGCCTGGAGACCGTGGAGCATATGCGCCGCCTGATTGGGGTGGCCGATGTCATCGTCCCCAACCTCACGGAGGGGGAGCTTCTCACCGGCCTGTACGAGGGCAGTCAGGCCCTGACCCGGGAGCAGGCCCGGCGGATGGTGGACGGCCTGCTGGCCTTTGGTCCCCGCTCTGTGGTGATTACCAGTGGCCAGGAGGCGGAGACGGGCCGCCATGTGGTATGGGGCTATGACCACGGGCAGGGGGAGTATTTTACCATTCCCTACCGGCTCATCCAGGTCCATTTCCCCGGCACGGGGGATATGTTTTCCGCCGTGCTGGCCGGAGCGCTGCTGGCCGGCAGCCGCTTTCCGGAAGCGGTCAAGCGGGCCATGGACGTGGTGGAGCGCCTTATCTTCCTGGAGCAGGACGAGATTGAAAAAAATAAGGGCATTCGAATCGAGCGCTTCCTCGACCTGCTGAAGGAGTGAAGATTCGCCCCGGCGCGCAGCGCCCGGTTCCCATCCATTCAAGAAAGGCGGTGCCGTGATGCCCGTTGCCCTGACAGAAGAACAACAAAAGATTGTGGACGACCGGGGGGGAGAGCTGCTGGTGTCCGCCGCCGCCGGTTCCGGCAAGACCAGGGTTCTGGTGGAGCGGCTGCTGGACCGGGTGACCCAGGAGGAGCTGGATATCGACCGCTTCCTGGTCATCACCTACACCAAGGCCGCCGCCGCCGAGCTGCGTGGGCGCATCGCCCAGGAGCTGTCCGACCGGCTGGCCCTGCGCCCCAACGACCGGCACCTGCGCCGGCAGGCCACGTTGGTGTATAAGGCTCAGATTTCCACCATCCACGCCTTCTGCGCCGCCCTTCTGCGCCAGAGCGGCCACCTGCTGGACTTGGACGCGGATTTCCGCCTGTGCGACGAGGGGGAGGCCAATGTGCTCATGGCCCAGGTGCTGGAAGAGGTGCTGGACAAGCGCTATGAGGACCTTGAGCCGGACAGCCCCTTTGCCCAGCTGGCTGATAGCCTGGGTGCGGGCCGGGACGACAGCAGGCTGGCCCAGATTGTGCTGGATATCTCCGCCCGGGTGCAGAGCCACCCGGACCCGGCCGGATGGCTCCGGGCCCAGAAGGAGCTGTGGCGGCTGGATGGAATTTCTGATTTGGCCCAAACCGCCTGGGGCTCGCTGCTGCTGGAGGACACCAGGCGGCAGGCCGCCTTCTGCCGCGGCCGCCTGGCCCGGGCGCTGGAGCTGGCGGCGGGGGACGAGCTGTTGCAGGCCAACTATGCCCCCACCCTCTCCGCCACGCTGGCGGAGCTGGAGAAGTTTCTCCGGGCCGGAGACTGGGATGAGGCCGTGGCCTGCCTGCCCATCGCCTTCCCCGCCGCCGGCCGGAAAAAGAAGCGCGCGGTGGAGGTCAGCCCGGCGGAGGAGGAGGCGGCGGCACAGGCTGGCGAGCGGCTGAAAGCCATCCGCGGCCGCTGCAAAAAGCTGCTGGAGCGGGTCTTTGAGCAGATGCAGGGGGACACCGCCGCCCTGCTGGAGGAGCTGGAGCTCTCCCGGCCCGCGGTCCAGGCTCTGATGGATTTGGTGCTGGACTTCCAGTCGGCGTACGGCGCCGGAAAGCGGCGAAAGGGCGTCTTAGATTTCTCTGACCTGGAGCATTTTGCCGTCAAACTGCTGACCGGCCCAGACGGGGCGCCGACCCAGCTGGCCGAATACTGGGCCGGGCGGTATGACGAGGTGCTGGTGGACGAGTATCAGGACACCAATCAGGTGCAAAACGCCATCTTCTCCGCCATCTCCGGCGGGGGACGCCGGCTGTTCCAGGTGGGGGACGTGAAACAGTCCATTTACCGCTTCCGCCTGGCCGACCCCACCATCTTTCTGGAGAAATACCGCCGCTTTCCCGACGGGGATGAGGTGCAGCAGGGCCAGCCGCGAAAGCGGGTGCTGTCCCGGAATTTCCGCTCCAGAGCGCAGGTGTTGGAGGGATGCAACGACCTGTTCAGGAGCATTATGTCAACTGAGTTTGGAGAGCTGGACTATACGCCCGACCAGGCCCTGATTCCGGGCAAGCCCTTTGCGGGCGGCGGGGACTACCGGCTGGAGGTGGACGGGCTGGACCTGTCTTTCCTGGGAGATCAGGAGGGGGAGAAGGACGGCAAGGATTTGCTGGAGGCCCGCTTCGCCGCCCGGCGAATCCGGGCGCTGCTGGATGGACCGCTCATGGTCGAGGAGGGGGAGGGCCTGCGTCCGGTGCGGCCCTCCGACGTGATGATTTTGCTGCGCAGTCCGGGCGCGGTGCTGGGGCACTATGTCCGGGCCCTGGAGGAGGAAAACATCCCCTGGTCGGCCGACGGAGGGGGGGATTTTCTGGACACCACCGAGGTCAATGTGGCCCTGTCCATCCTCCGAATTGTGGACAATCCCAGGCAGGATGTGGCCCTCATCGCCGCGCTGCGCTCGCCGGTATACGCCTTCTCCGGGGACAAGCTGGCCCTGCTCCGGGCGGACAGCGGCGGGGATTTCTATACCGCGCTGCTTCACGCCGCCCAGACCGGAGACAGGGAGTGCGGGGACTTTTTAGAGCAGCTGGAGTCGCTGCGCTTTGGGGCGGGGGACAGGACCTGCCGGCAGTTGATTTGGCATATCTATGAGCAGACCAACCTGTTGGGCATTTTCGGCGCCATGGACGGCGGAGAGGGGCGGCAGCGCAATCTTCTGTCCCTGTATGCCCTGGCCGGACAGCTGGAGGAGTCGGGCTGCCGCACGCTGTTTCAGTTCCTGCTGCGCCTGGACCGGATGCGTGCCGCCGGAGTGCGGCTGCCGGCCGGCGCCTCCGGCAGGAAGGAAGAAGGGGTCTCCATCTTGTCCATCCACCGCTCCAAGGGACTGGAGAAGCCGGTGGTGCTGGTGTGTGGGCTGACCCGGCGGCTTAATCGGGAGGACCTGATGGGGCCGGTGCTGTTCCACCCATCGCTGGGCGTGGGACCCAAGGGGCTGGACCGGACGCGGATGATAGAGTATGACACCCTGGCCCGCCGGGCGGTGAGGCGCCAGCTGGAGCGGGAGATGATGTCGGAGGAGCTGCGGCTTTTGTATGTGGCCATGACCCGGGCCAGGGAGAAGCTGATTCTCACCCTGGCGATGCCCGAGGGGCTGGACGCCGTGGCGCGAATCGGGGAGGAGCTGTCCAGCCCCATCTCCCCCGCGGTGCTGGAACAGCAGCAGAGCGTGGGGGCCTGGGTGCTGCTCCACGTCCTGAGCCGGCCGGAGGCCACCGGCCTGCGGGCCATGGCCGGAGTGCCAGAGGTGACCGGCCCGGCGCTGGGACCGGCCTGGGATATCCGGTGGGTGGATGGCCGCCCGCTGGCGGAGAGCCGTAAAGTGGAAGGACATTACACGGATTTGCCGGAGGAGCGCGCCGGAGACCTGTCAGAGCTGACGGCCCGTCTGGCCTGGCGCTACCCCCATATGGCCGCCGCCTATTTACCCTCCAAGCTCACGGCGACCCAGATTAAGGGCCGCGCCCTGGACCGGGAGGCGGCGGAGGACGCGCCGCCGGTTTCCCGAAGAGGGCAGCCCATCACCCGGCCTGATTTTATCGCCCAGGAGCGCGGCCTCACCGCCGCGCAGCGGGGGACCGCCCTGCACCTGGCCATGCAGTACATCTCCCTGACCGGGCCGCACAGCCTGGAGGGGGTGGAGGCGCAGCTGGACCGGCTGTGCCGGGAGGGCTTTTTGACCAGATTGGAGCGGCAGGCGGTGTCCGCCCGGCAGATTTTGGCCTTTCTGGACAGCGGTCTGGGGCGCCGGGCCGCGGCGGCGGAGCAGTGCCGCCGGGAGTTTAAG
>CASECK010000175.1 GCA_949286295.1 uncultured bacterium
CGGCCGCCCCTCGATGACCCGGGAGTAGTTCTCGATGCCGGGGCAGTAGCCCAGCTCCTGCATCATCTCGATGTCGTACATGGTGCGCTGCTTGATGCGCTGGGCCTCGACGAGCTTGCCCTCCTGCTCGAAGAAGGCCACCCGCTCCTCCAGCTCCTTGTAGATCTCCTGGACGGCGGCGTCCATCTTCTCCTTGGGGGTGACAGAGTGGGTGGCCGGCCAGATGGGGATGTTGGCCAGCCGGCGGATGGGGGCGCCGGTGACCACGTTTATCTCGCTGATGCGCTCAATCTCGTCCCCGAAGAACTCCACCCGGATGGCCGTGTCCTTCCAATAGGCGGGCCACACCTCCACCGTGTCCCCCCGGACCCGGAACATATTGCGCTCAAAGGCGATGTCGTTGCGCTCATAGCGGATGGCCACCAGTTTTTTCAGCATCTCGTCCCGCCGGATGGTCATGCCCACCCGCAGGGAGACCATCATGGAGGCAAAGTCCTCCGGCTCGCCCAGACCGTAGATGCAGGAGACCGAGGAGACCACAATCACGTCCCGCCGCTCCAGCAGGGAGGCGGTGGCGGACAGGCGCAGCCGGTCAATCTCCTCGTTGATGGACGAATCCTTCTCAATAAAGGTGTCCGTGTGGGGGATATAGGCCTCCGGCTGGTAGTAGTCGTAGTAGGATACAAAGTACTCCACCGCATTATTTGGGAAAAACTCCTTAAACTCGGCGCACAGCTGGGCGGCCAGGGTCTTGTTGTGGGCCAGCACCAGGGTGGGCCGCTGGACGGCCTCGATAATCTTGGCCATGGTGAAGGTCTTGCCCGACCCGGTGACCCCCAGCAGAGTCTGCTCGTCCAGCCCCAGCTCGATTCCCCTGGCCAGGGCCTGAATGGCCTCCGGCTGGTCCCCGGCGGGGGTGTACTCTGAAACCACTTCAAACTTGGGCACAGGCGCGCCTCCTCTCATCTGACCTACAGTGTATCAGAACTTATGTTCGATTTCAAGTGTTTTCCGGCGCTTATTCCCACTCCTGGGGGCCGATGAGCTGGAGGACCTTCCGGCCCCCCTCTCGCTCGGACTCCCGCAGGGACACCACGTCCCCGTCGGTAAAAATCAGGTGGTCCACCATGGACACCCCCAGGGGACTCAGGGCGGCGCGGACCGCGTCCGTTCCGTACCAGTCCTCGGCGGAGGGAAAGGCCAGGTGGCTGGTGTGGTTGTGGGCCATATAAAAATAGCTGGCCCCCAGGGCCAGGGCGGCCTCGGCCACCCGGCGGATGCTCACGTCGCTGTTGCGCAGGTTCCCCTCGGAAATCCTCCGCACGCCCAGCGCCTTGCCCTTGCTGTCCAGGCAGAGGATATAGACCAGCTCGTTCCGGGCGCCGTAAAAATAGGGGGTCAGAATGGCCGCCGCCTGTTCCGCGGTGTGGACGATGCGCCCCGGTCCGCCCCGCTGCACGCTGTAGCGGCTGCTCAGGGCGGGAATCAAGCTCAGCAGGGCCGCAGTGTGCTCCCCCAGCCCCGGGACCTTTTTCAGCTCGTCCGGGGAGGCGTCCAGCACCTTGGCCAGGCTGCCGAAGCGGTCAATCAGCTCATGGGCCAGGGGATTCACATCCCCCTGGGGGATGGCGTAAAACAGCAGCAGCTCCAGCGCCCGGTGGTCGCTCCACCCCTCCAGGCCCCGGGCCAGGAACTCCGCCTTGACCCGCTGGCGGTGTCCGGCGTGGAGATTTTTCTGCTTCTCGGCCACGGCCGCTCCCTCCTCTCCGCCGGGCGGTCAGGCTCTGGCTCCGTACTCGGCCAGATACGCCTCCATCTTTTCCCTCATCCCGTCGTCAATGTACACCTTCCCGTCCACGGGGTTGTTGTGGAGAAAATCGATGACCTCCCGGACGGTGACGATGGGGAAGACCTGGATGCCGTGGTCCTGGCGCAGCTCGTCCAGGGTGGAGCACGCTCTGGTGCCCCGCTCCATCCGGTCCACCGAGACGAACAGGGCCTTGATGTTCACCTTGGCCACGTGCTTGAACAGCTCGATGGACTCCCGCACGGCGGTGCCGGCGGTGACCACGTCCTCGATGATGGCCACATCGTCCCCGTCCTGGGGCCGGTAGCCCACCATGGCTCCCCCCTCGCCGTGGTCCTTGACCTCCTTGCGGTTGAAGCAGTAGGGCAGGTCCCGGCCGTAGTTGCGGTACAGGGAGGCGGCGGCGGACACCGCCAGGGGGATGCCCTTATAAGCGGGGCCGAACAGGCAGGTGATGCCGCCGGGCAGCTTCTCCTGGATGCAGGCGGCGTAGTAGTCCCCCAGCTTGGCGGCCTGGGCGCCGGTCTTATAGTTGCCGGTGTTGACAAAATAGGGCGTCTTGCGGCCGGACTTGGTGGTGAAGTCCCCGAAGGTGAGCACGCCGGCGCGCACCATGAAGGTGATAAATTCCTCTTGATAGGTCATGATTGTCTCCCTCTTCTTTCAGATTGCGGCGCCCGCCGCCCCGGTCTGGCCGCCGGGCGGCCAGCCGGTCCTTAACGCTTTATTATACCATCCCGGCCTTTGTTTTACAAGACTCGCCCCGAAACGGGGGGAGGACAAAAATTCAGGTTTCGTTAAGACTTTTCTTTACGTCCGCCCAGTTTTTTGTTATAATAAGCCAGACAGTAAGAAAAGGGGGCCAACATCGTGAAGCAGCGGCTGTCCGCCCTGTATCTCTGGCTGGATACGCAGTTCCACCGCGTCCCCGCCGTCCCCCGGGACCTGGCGGTCACCGCCCTGTTCCTGTGGGCCGCTTTCCTGGCCAGCGGCATTCTGATCTCCCACACCGGGGACGAGAACAACTCCTCCCTGGTGTTCGTGCTGGCTGTGGTGCTCATCTCCCTGGTCACCACCGGCTATCTGTACGGCATCGCCGCGTCGGTCATCGGGGCGCTTTGCATCAACTACTTCTTCATGTACCCCTACTCCGCCTTCAACCTGACCATCTCCGGCTACCCCGTGGCCATGCTGTCCATGGTGACCATCTCCTGTATCGTCTGCGCCCTCACCGCCCTGGTGAAAAAGCAGGCCATCGAGGCCGCCCGCCGGGAGCGGAACACCAAGGCCCTGTACGAGATGAACGAGAAGCTCAACGCCGAGAAGGCGGCCATCCAGCTGCAGTCCGACCGGGAGGCCATCCGGAGCAGCATTCTCCGGGCGGTGTCCCACGACCTGCGCACCCCCCTGACCTCCATCTCCGGGGCGGTGTCCGTGCTGCTGAACAGCCCGGACATCTCCTCCAAGAATATGGCCATGCTCACCGATATCCAGCAGGACGCCGACTCCCTGATTTCCATGGTGGAAAACCTGCTGTCCGTCACCCGCATCCAGGAGGACGGCAGCCCCATCAAAAAACAGGACGAGCCGCTGGAGGAGGTGGCCGGCGACGCGCTGCTCACCACCCGCCGCCACTTCCCCGAGTGCCAGATTTCCATGCAGCTGTCCGACGACATTCTCTACCTGCCCATGGACCCCCTGCTGGTCAAGCAGGTCATCGTCAATCTGCTGGAAAACGCCATCCGCCACTCCGGCGACACCCAACACATCTGCCTGCGCCTGGTCCGGCAGGGCCGGTGGGCGGTGGTGGAGGTCCGGGACCGGGGGAGGGGCCTGTCCCCCGAGGTGCTCCAGGCGGTCCGGACCGGGCAGCCCCTGGCCCAGTCCCTGTCGGGGGACACCACCAGGGGGATGGGCATCGGCCTGTCCGTCTGTCAGCGCATTATCAAGGCCCACGGCGGCTTTTTCGCCGCAGCCAACGACCCGGAGGGCGGCTCGGTGTTCCGCTTCGGCCTTCCCATGGAGGAATGAGACAATGAACGAGAAGCAGACCATCCTGATTATCGAGGATGAGCGCTCTATCAGCAACTTTATCTGCCGCGCCCTGGGCGCCAACGACTATAAGGCCATCCCGGCCTTCAGCGGCAAGGAGGGGATGTCCCTGTTCTTCTCCCACAGCCCGGACCTGGTACTGCTGGATTTGGGGCTGCCGGACACCGACGGGCTGGATGTGCTGGCCCAGCTGCGGGGCCTGCCCCGGGAGGTGCCGGTCATCATCATCTCCGCCCGGGACCGGGAGTCAGAGAAGGTGAAGGCCCTGGACATGGGGGCCGACGACTATGTGGTCAAGCCCTTCGGCGTATCCGAGCTGCTGGCCCGCATCCGCTCCGCCCTGCGCCGGTCCGACCGCATCAAGCTCAGCCAGGGCATCCAGCGGGATGTGTATCAGATTAAGGACCTGACGGTGGACCTGGCCAAGCACCAGGTCACGCTGGGGGATGAGGAGATTCACTTCACCCAGAACGAGTTTAAAATCATCGAGCTGCTGGCCATCCACGCCGGCAAGGTGCTCACCTACGACTTCATCTTAGAGCACGTCTGGGGGCCGTACAGCGGCAGCGGCAGCAACCAGATTCTCCGGGTCAATATGGCCAACATCCGCCGCAAGCTGAAGGAGGACCCCTCCAAGCCCCGGTATATCCACACCGAGCTTGGCATCGGCTACCGGATGCTGGACGACTGAGGCGCAGCGCGGCCCCCGCCCTTGCTATCAAAGGGCGGGGGCCGCGCTGTTAACAGTTTTTTTATGGGCTTTTCCCCTTCATTTACACCTATTTTACCCGCCCGGCGCTATAATGAAGATGCAAAGGGAAGCGAATCCTCCGCCGGTCTCTGCCCCTGTTTTGCTCCGGGTCCTCTCTCACTTGCCCGGGGCGCATTTAAAAACTGCGGCAGCGGGCGGTCATCCCATACTCTCTCCTGGGATCACCCTCTCTCCCCTTTGCCGCACACAAAGGTCCCCCCTTCCGCCAAAGGGGGGACTTCTTTTTTTATGCCAGCTCCTGCCGCAGCCGCTCCAAGGCCCGCCGCTCCAGCCGGGACACCTGGACCTGGGACACCCCCAGCACCCGGGCGGCGTTCATCTGAGTCATACCCCGGTAATAGCGCAGCAGCAGCACCTGCCGCTCCCGGTCCGGCAGGGCGGACAGGGCCGCCCGGAGGGTGAGACGCTCTAAGATTCCCTCCTCCTCGCCCCCGGCGGTGAGGGTCCCCTCCAGGGTCAGTCCCCCCTCGCCGGCCGGCGTCTGGAGGGAGAGCACCGGTTCCGCGGCCGTCTCGGCGGCGGCAATCTCCTCGGCCGTCAGGCCGGTCTCCTCCGCCAACTCGGACAGGGTGGGCTCCCGCCCCAGCCGGAGGGCCAGGCGGCCCCTGGCCCCCCGAATCTCCCCGCCCCGCTCCTTCAGGCCCCGGCTTACCTTCACCGGGCCGTCATCCCGGAGGAAGCGGCGAATCTCCCCGGCAATCTTGGGCACCGCGTAGGTGGAGAACTGCGTGCCGTACTGCTCGTCAAACCCCTGGACCGCTTTGAGAAACCCCAGGCAGCCCAGCTGGTACAGGTCGTCCGGCTCCACCCCCCGGCCGTAGTAGCGGCGCACCACGCTCCAAATCAGGCCGTTGTTCTCCAGCAAAATCTGTTCACAGGCCCGGCTGTCCCCGCTCCGGGCCGCCGCCAGCAGGGTGGAATCGGACAGCGCGCCGCTCACCGCCCCGCCCGGCGGGCAATCTTCCGCCCCATGGTGACGGTGGTCCCCTTGCCGGGCCGGGAGCGGACCTTCAGGGTATCCATAAAGCTCTCCATGATGGTAAAGCCCATGCCGGAGCGCTCCTCTCCCCCGGTGGTGAACAGGGGGGTCCTGGCCTGCTCCACATCGTCGATGCCTACCCCCCAGTCCTTCACCGCAATCTCCAAGCTGTGGTCGGCCCGGATGCGCAGCTTCACCTGAATCTTGCCCAGCGTGTCCGGGTAGGCGTGGACGATGGCGTTGGTCACCGCCTCGCTGACGGCGGTCTTGATGTCGTTGACCTCCTCCAGGGTGGGGTCCAGCTGGGCGGCGAAGCAGGCCGCCGCCGCCCGGATGAACCCCTCGTTGGCCGAGCGGCTCGGAAACTCCAGCGCCACTTGATTTTCTGTTTTCATCCTATGTACATCCTCCTCCGGCCCGGGCGGGGCCCCTCCCCGCCCGGGCGCTTCACTCAAACTTGATGATTCGGCCCAGGCCGGCGGCCCGAAACACCTTCTCCGCCTGGTCGGGGGTGTTCACCACCCGCATGGCACCCCGGACCTGCCCCATTCTCCGGTGCGCCCGCAGGAGCACCGCAATGCCGGAGCTGTCGGTAAAGGTCAGGCCGCTCAAATCCAACGTCAGCTCCCGGGGCCGGCTCTCCGCGATGCCCCGGTCCAGAGCCTCCATCACCGTCCTGGCCCCGTGGTGGTCCAACTCCCCGGCCACCATGGCCGTCATGCGGCAGCCGTCCTCCTTGCACATCACTGACATTTCTATCCTCCTCTCCCACGCCCTCCCCCGCGGCCGGTGCCGCCGCGGGCCGTGCTTTTTCCCTATTATAGGCCGCCGCCCCCGTCGAAAGCGGACGTATCCCGGCGGGGGAGGAAGAATTTTCCACTCCAGGCCTCTCCCCGGCAAAAAGCGGCGGATGTGTTTACAAAGCGGCCGGTTTCGCGTATGATAGAGGACGTCTGAAACTCTATGGCACAGGAGGCGTCCGCCTTGTCCCGGGAACTGCACCTCACCGACGGGCCTGTTCTGCCCCAGATTTTATCTCTGGCCCTACCCCTGCTGGGGGCCAACGTGCTCCAGCAGCTGTACAACATCATCAACACCCTGGTGGTCACCAGCTTCATTGGCCACGACGCCCTGGCCGCCCTTGGCGTGGCGGAGAGTGTGATGAACCTCTACATCTATGTCATCACCGGGGCCTGTATGGGCGCGGGGGTGCTGGTGGCCCGGTTCTTCGGGGCGGGGGATATGGAGCGGCTGCGCCGGCAGCTGTTCGTGTCCGCCGTCCTCATCGGCGGGGCGGTCCTGGCCGCCGTCGCCCTGGGGCAGCTGTTCCTCCCTCAGATTCTGGCCCTCATCCAGACCCCCGCCGGACTGTGGCGGGACGTGAGCGTCTACCTGCGCGTCATCCTGGCGGGGATGGTCTTTACCTTCGCCTACAACTACCTGGCCGCCGCCCTGCGCTCCATCGGCGACACCAGGGCCGCCCTGGGCTTTCTTCTGCTCTCCCTGGGGTACAATCTGGCCGCCGCCTGGGTGCTGGTGGCGGTGCTGAAGTTAGGCATCCTGGGCACCGCCCTGGCCACCGCCTCCGCCCAGCTGCTGTCCTCCGGGCTGTGCCTGCTCTACATCGTCAAAAAGCGCCCCTTCCTCCTTCTGCGCCGGGCGGACCTGGTGATGGAGCGGGAGCTTATGGGCCTGACCTGCGGCTATGCCGCCGTGGCCGCCCTCCAGCAGTCCAGCCTCTATCTGGGCAAGCTGATGATTCAAGGGGCGGTCAACGGCATCAGCGCCCTCTCCCCGGCCTATATCGCCGCCTTCACCGCCGCCGGCCGGGTGGAGAACTTCACCCAGGCCTTCGGCCTGAGCGGCTGCGAGGCCATGGCCATCTTCATCGCCCAGAACCGGGGGGCGCGGCAGCCCCGCCGGGCCCTGCGGGGCTTTCTGCTGGGCTGCGCCCTCACCCTGGGGGCCGGCGCCTGCTTCTCCGCGGGGATGGGCCTGTTCGCCCAGCCCCTGGCGCTGTTCTTTCTGGACGGCGGGGAGGGGATCCTCCCCTGTGTGCGCTACCTCCAGTTCATCAGCTGGTTCTATCTGCTGTCTTTCTGCGGTCACTGCTACGTGGGCTGGTTCCGGGGATGCGGGCGGATGAACGTCACCTTCCTGGGCACCACCCTCCAGATCGCCATCCGGGTGGCCGCCACCTGGGCGCTGGTGGACGCCATGGCCCTGGACGCCGTGGCCCTGGCCACCGGTCTGGGGTGGGTGGCCATCGTCCTGTTCCACTCCTCCATCTTCCTCCTGCAGTTGCGGGGCGTCTGGCCCCGGGGGGAGCGCCTGATATAGCGTTCCCCTCTTCCCGCCATTTTATCCCAAAATGCGGCAAAAACCCCGGCGCACCATAAGTGCGCCGGGGTTGTGTTTGTCAAAATAAACCCATTCCATATCCAGGGTCCCGGAAGCTACTTCTGCGCCGCCCCTTCGGGGCGGCCTCTCAGGCCGCGTGGTCCATATCCGCGCCGCCCCTCTCAGGCACGGGCAGGCGGATGGCAGCCTGCTGGTCAATCCAGCGGCGGCGGGCCAGATAGACTCCCGCGCTGAGGAAGGGCGGGAAGAGGTCGGACACCGCCTGCGCCCCAAAGGCCCACATGGCCCCTCCCGCGGCGGGCAGCAGGAACAGCGCCGCGAAAAACACCGCCTTGCGCAGCAGGGACAGGGGTAGGGCGTAGCGCATCATGCCCATTCCGGTAAAGCCGTCCACCACCACATACTGCACCGCCAGGGGGAGCAGCCCCAGGGTGGACAGCCGGATGGCCTGCACCGCCACGGCGGACACCGCCGGGTCGGGAGTAAAGATGCGGGTAAACAGGCCGGCTCCCAGCTGGGCCGCCAGCAGCAGCACCGCCGTATAGCCCAGGCACAGGGCCAGAATGTACTTCTCCGCCTCCCGGATGCGGTCGGCCCGGCCGGCCCCCAGGTTGTACCCCAAGATGGAACCGGTGCCGCCGGTGATGCCCCCCATCGGCAGGGTGACAATGAGCAGGAAGGACTGGGAGATGGTGGCCGCCGCCACCATCTGGTCGCCCTGGCCGGCCCCGCCGTAATTCTGGAGAATGGCGTTCAGGGCGATAATCATCAGGCTGTCCACGGCATAGATGAAGAAGGGGGACAGCCCCAGCAGCAGCACCCGGCCCATGAGTTTGCCCTCATAGCCGCCCAGCGTGATGCGCACCGTGGGCGCCGGACCGGTCAGAAAGCGCAGCACATACAGGCAGCTGGCCAGCTGGCTGAGCACGGTGGCCAGCGCGGCCCCCTTCACCCCCATGTCGAAGGTAAAGATGAACACCGGGTCCAGCGCCAGATTCAGCACCGCCCCCAGCATCACCGACTGCATTCCCTTCTTGGCAAAGCCCTGGCAGATGATAAACTGGTTCATGCCGGTGCCCAGCAGGGCGAACAGGGTGCCGCACACATAGACGGTGTAGTAGTCCAGGGCGTAGGGCAGGGTGGCGTCGCTGGCCCCGAACAGCAGCAGCAGCGGCCGCCCCGCCGCCAGCGCCAGGGCGGTCAGCGCCAGGGCCAGGGCGCCCAGCAGCACAAAGCAGTTGCTGAGAATCTTGCGCGCCCCCTCCATGTCCCCCCGGCCCATGGCGATGGACATCTGGGGCGCGCCGCCGATGCCCACCCAAAAGGCCACGGCGGACAGCATGGTGAGAATGGGCCCGCACACCCCCGCCCCAGCCAGGGCCAGGCTGCCCACCTCGGGGATATTGCCGATGTACACCCTGTCCACAATGCTGTACAGCACGCTGACCAGCTGGGCCAGCATACTGGGGATGGCGATGCGCAGCACCAGGCTGCGCACTGGGTCCCGGCCCAAATCGTTTTCCAGCTTCACAGTTTTCTTCATAGCCCTGCGCTCCCTGTCCCGGGGGACGTTTTTTCTCCCTCATTTTGCGCTGGCCATTATAGCACCCCGCCCACCCCTTGTAAATGGCGCGCCGTTCGGTGATTTTGCCCTTTTCCTTAATAAAAGCATCCTCTTTTTCCCGTTTACCCTCCGCTTCCGCGGGCGGGGAAATTTTTGCTCCTCCCCCCTTGACAAGGGGCGGCCATCTGTTTATACTGTGTATATAGTATATATACACTATACCGCAAAATCCCACTCACGGAAAGGAGAGGCCCTCTGCCTCCGGGCGTCCCACCCCGGCCAGGCGGACAGCCCATCGGAGCAGGGCGGTCTCAACGGTGCGCCACATGGACATTATCTTAAGCAACACCAGCGGGAAACCCATCTACGAGCAGATTACCGACCAGGTGCGGGAGCAGATTATGACCGGGGTCCTGACGGCGGGGGACGCCCTGCCCTCCATGCGGCTGCTGGCCCGGGAGCTGCGCATCTCGGTGATCACCACCAAGCGGGCCTATGAGGAGCTGGAGCGGGAGGGCTTTTTGGAAAACGTCCCGGGCAAGGGGTGCTTTGTGGCCCCCCAGAACCGGGAGCTGCTCCGGGAGGCCCAGCTGCGCCGGGCGGAGGAGGCCCTCGCCCAGGCGGTGGAGGAGGCCCGGAAGGGCGCCATCCCCCTGGAGCAGCTCCATGAGCTGCTGGACATTCTATACAAAGGTGACGAGCTATGACAAACGCCATTGAACTTCGCGGCCTGTGCAAGTCCTATGGGGACTTCGCCCTGGACCATGTCAGCCTGACCCTCCCCGGCGGCTCCATCATGGGCCTGATTGGGGAAAACGGGGCGGGCAAGACCACCACCATCAAGTGCATTTTGAACCTCGTCCGCCGGGACGGGGGGGAGATACTCATCTGGGGCCGGGACAACCTCCGGGAGGAGGTGGCCGCCAAGGCCGGCGTGGGGCTGGTGCTGGACGAGTGCTTCTTCCACGACTCCCTGCGGCCCCGGGACCTGAAGCGCGTCCTGGGCCCGGTGTTCCAGGACTGGGACGACGGGCTCTACGGGGACTACCTGGACAAATTCCACCTGCCGGGCAACAAACTCATCCGCGAGTTCTCCCGGGGGATGAAGATGAAGCTCTCCCTGGCCGCCGCCCTGGCCCACCACCCCCGGCTGCTGATTTTGGACGAGGCCACCGCCGGTCTGGACCCGGTGGTGCGGGACGAGATTCTGGACGAGTTCCTGGCCTTTATCCAGGACGAGGACCACGCCGTCCTCCTCTCCAGCCACATCACCTCCGACCTGGAGAAGGCGGCCGACTACATCACCTACCTCCACCGGGGGAAGGTGGTCCTCTCCCAGGCCAAGGACGTCATCCTGGACTCCTATGGCCGGGCGGCGGGCAGCGCCGGGCAGCTGGCCCAGGTGGACCCCGCCGACCTGGTGCGGGTGCGCCGGGGGAGCTTCGGCTGGGAGGCCCTGGTGGCCGACCGGGCCGCCTTCCAGCGCAAGTACCGGGACCTGCTGGTGGAAAAGACCACCCTGGAGGACATCATGCTGTTCATCGGAAAGGGGGAAGCGCAATGACCGGGCTGATTTGGAAGGATATGCTGGTGATGCGCAAGACCATTCGGACCTATGTGCTCTTTCTGGCCTTTTACGCCCTGCTGGCGGTGTTTGACATCTTTCCCCTGTCCACCGTCACCGCGGTGACCGAGCTCATCATCATGATGCCGCCCCTGTCCGCCTTCTCCTTTGACGAGTACGCCAAGTGGGACCGGTACGCCGCCGCCCTGCCCCTGGACCGCCGGGCGGTGGTGGGGGCCCGGTACTGCTTCGCCCTGCTCATGGCGGCGGCGGCCACCCTGTTCTGTCTGGTCCTGACCGTCCTGCTGTCCATCCTACAGGGGGCGGACAGCCTGAGGGGGAATTTGTTCTCCCTGGCCTTCTGCCTGGGGTACGGACTGCTCATCGCCGACATTCTCCTGCCCCTGTGCTATAAGCTGGGGGTGGAGCGGGCCCGGCCCTATATGTACGTGGTAATCTTCGTGCCGGTGATTCTCTTCTTTGGCGCTTACCAGCTGGGGCTGATTTCCGACGGGACCTTTGCCGCCCTGGAGACCCTGCCCGAATCCACCCTGCTGGCGGGGGCGGGCCTGGTGGTCCTGCTCCCCCTGCGGGGGATGGGGGTCGCCTATGGAATCTCCTGCCGGATTATGGGGGGCAAGGAGTTCTGAGATGAGAGCCCGCATCCTGCTGGTCTGGGCGGCCTGCCTGCTGATGATACTCCAGGCCATCCTGCGCTTTGCCCTGGCCACCGTCCCGGAGCGGGCGCTGACCCTGGCTCTGCTGGGCCTGGCCGGTGTGTTTGCCCTGCGGGGCAGAAAATAATCCATCCCCTCCGCCGGACCGGCGGAGGGGATGGCGTTTATTCTGACAAAATACGCACCAGGTGCCGGGTGATGCGCCCGGTCAGCCCCCAGATGGCCCGCCCCTGCCACAGGTAGACGGGCACGTTCTCCCGCCCTGGCTGCCAGCGGTAGTCCTCTGGAATGCCCACCAGGCGGTTGGGAAAGTCCCCGGTCTGGGGCAGCAGCTGGTACTCGTACTCCAGGGGCCTGGTCCCCATCAGGTGGTCCAGGGGGACCAGAAAGGTCTCCGCCACCTCGTCCGGGTTGAGGCGCAGCCTCTCCAGCGCTTCCGGCTCCACAATGCCCAGCACCGGCTGCATCAGGAAGTTGGCCCGGTGGGCGATGAAATCCAGCCGGCCCAGCAGCCGGACGGCCCGCTCCGGAATGCCCAGCTCCTCCCGGGTCTCCCGCAGGGCGCAGGCCTCAGCGCTCTCCGCGCCCTCCATCCGCCCCCCGGGGAAGCACACCTCCCCGGGCTGCCGGTCCATGGCCAGGGCGCGGACCTCATACAGCACATGAAGCGCCCCCTCCCGCTCCACCAGCGGCACCAGCACCGCATAGCGGCAGGTGCAGTCCATCAGTCCCGGCGTCCGGGCGGCCAGCCGCCTCTCCAGCGCGCTTATCTCCATCTCTCAGGCCCCCAGATTGGCATACAGCATCAGGTAGAGCATCACCACGCCGAACACGGCCCCGGCCAGGTAGACCAGCTCCCGCGGCCGGCGCCAAAACAGGGCGGTGAACACGGCAATCAGGCCCACATGGAGCAGCACCATCCCCTCTTTGGGCCGGGCCACAGTGTTGGCCGCCTCGGGGTTGACGCTGACCGTTTCGGGCAGCAGCCCCCAGGCCACCAGCCCCCCCAGTCCGCCCAGCACCGCCAGCACATAGACGATGAGGTTGCGGCGTTTTTCCGCCCCGTCCCGCTGCCGGGAAAACCACTCTTTTCTCGCCATAGGCTCCCCCTCCTCCCGCCGGAGTCCCCGCCCCGGCTGTCCGCCGCCCAGGGGCGGCGAAGTCAACGCTCTCTTCCTCCGGCCTGTCTCACATCTTCTCCGGCGCGGACACCCCCAGCAGGTTTAGGCCGTTGGCCAGCACGCTGCGCACTGTGTCGGCCAGCTTCAGCCGGGCGTCCAGCACCGCGGGTTCCTCCCCCCGGATGCGGCAGGCGTTATAGAACCGGTGGAACTCCCCGGCCAGGGCCACCAGATAGCGGTTGATGCGGCTGGGGTCATAGTCCCGGGCGGCCAGATGCAGTTCCTCGGGATACTGGGCCAGGGCTTTCACCAGGGCCAGCTCTTCCGGGGCCGTCATCGCCGCGGCGTCCACCCTGCCGGCGGGGGGCACCGTCCGCCCGTCCTCTCCGGCCAGCCGGGACACCAGAGAACAGATGCGGGCGTGGGCGTACTGGACATAATACACCGGGTTTTCGCTGTCCTGCCGCACGGCCAGGTCCAAATCGAAGTCCAGGGGACTGGTGGCCGCCCGGGAGTTGAAGAAATACCGGGCGGCATCCACGGAAATCTCGTCCAGCAGGTCGTGCAGGGCGATGGCCTTCCCGGAGCGCTTGGACATCCGCACAGGCTTTCCGTCCTGCATCAGATTGACCAGCTGCATCAGCACGATGACCAGCCGGTGGGATCCGTCCAGCCCCAGGCCGTCCAGGGCCGCCTGCAGCCTGGCCACATGGCCGTGGTGGTCGGCCCCCCAGATGTTGATGGCCAAATCGAAGCCCCGGACCTCCAGCTTGTTGCGGTGGTAGGCAATGTCGGCGGCAAAGTAGGTGTAAAAGCCGTTGGCCCGGCGCAGCACGTCGTCCTTCAGGTCCAGCTTCTCCACCTGCTCTTGGCTCTTGCCCTCCCGGAGGAATTTCTCCTGGAGCAGCCGGGTGGTGTTCAGCCACAGGGCCCCGTCCTTCTCATAGGTCCAGCCCTTCTGGGCCAGCAGCTCCACCGTCTGGGCCACATAGCCGCTGTCGTGGAGGGAGGACTCGAAAAACCACTGGTCATACTCGATGCCGTACCGGCGCAGGTCCTGCTTCATCCTGGGGATGTTCACCGACAGGCCATACTCGGCCAGCCTGTCCAGCCGCTCCTCCTCGGGCAGGTCCTTCCAGCTGCCGCCGTGCATTTCATAGACCGCCTGGGCCAGCTGCTTGATGTCCTCCCCGTGATAGCCCTCCTCGGGGAAGGGGACGTTCTCCTCCCCCAGGACAAGCTGCAGGTACCGGGCGTTAATGGACACGGCAAACTTGTGAATCTGGTTGCCCGCGTCGTTGACATAAAACTCCTTCCAGGTCTCCCAGCCGTCCCGCCGGAGCACGTTGGCCAGGGTGTCCCCCAGCACGCCCCCCCGGGCGTTGCCCATATGCATCGGGCCGGTGGGATTGGCGGAGACAAACTCCACCATCACCCGCCTGCCAGCCCCCTCGCTGCC